>CAJGBR010000012.1 GCA_904501625.1 uncultured Rikenellaceae bacterium | reverse complement strand
TTCCTCTAAAGACTTCTGGTGCCTGACACCATGCTTTTGTAGAAATTTTCATACTACTTTTGTATTTAGTTAAACATTAATCGCTTCCAGCATTCAGAATTTGCGCCACATTCCAAACACCTTCTGCTAATATTTTCTAACATCTTTAAGCAAAAATTCCTAAAAAATACGGCACCAATACAATAATACAAAAGGAGGCATCAGTGCCTAACCGACACTGATGCCTCCTTATTTTATTTCACATAAAACAACTTATCTATTGATAATCAACAAATAAGCCATCTTCTACAATAAAGATATAATTCTACCCAAAAAAACAATAGATACATTGCCCTAATGACAATAATACCATTATCCTACAACTTCCGCACAATCCTCTAACTCTTCTTTTTTCTCAACCGCTTGTAAGGGGGAATTATACACCTGAAACAAACACGAGTTTCATCTCGGTCGATTATTAAGAATCGCAAGAAAAACACACAACCTTTCTCGTTCAAATCACTATCAGCAAAACCTCAAAACCCTATCAAAAGGCTATACCGAACATTTTTTGCGACGACAAAGCACTGCACATTTCCGCTATGCAATCTATTTAAACAGAACATTTGCAAACACAAATTTATGAAACACTTTTTAAAAAACCAAATATTTAAATGTTTTTTTCATCTTTTTAATTTCTGAATTTGGCTACAATAGCACCAAATTATTGAGGTCTCCACCTAATTTTTCTATCTCCAATACGCAGGAGAAGTTCATCATCAGATATCTTTTCTATGCTATCATACATACAGGGCAGTGACAATTCTCCCTGATTGTTTAAAGCTCCCCACTTTCCGTCTTTGGAAACAGGAACCGAACGTGGACAGAATCTCAGTATCTCATCAAATTTCTGATTACCTATTCTGACTCCTCCTAAATCGTACACTGACCAATAACCATCGTACTTGGCAAGAATAATCCGACAATCATCCGGCATCACTACATCTTCAAACTCAACTGATAAAATCTCGCGACCCGTCTTATGAATTACTCCGAATTTCGAATCGATACCAACTACCGCATAACTTTCGAGAATATCCTCTGCAATTGTATATTTGAACTCTGTAACGGGAACTCCATCTCTGTTGATATAACCATAACGACCTTTTAACTGGGCTACTGCCACATCTTCGCAATAACTACCGATCATCTTATATGGTCCTGATGGAACATTATCTTTTATCGCTAATTTCACATAACACAGCAACTCATCCAATACGCCCCAATCTACCGACTTGATTCCCTCCAGCAAACGTTCAGCCATTACAACATCAAACAACTGACGTTCGGTTGCCGTCCAAATTGCAGACTTCAGTTTGGTGAGGCTCCTGAGTGAGCCATCTATCTCCGGTGAAATTACATCAACTGCACTCAACAATGCAACTACCGAAAACACATACAACACCCGACTGTCCGAATTCGATTCTACATTATGCGTAAGATTTCTATAATCCGTAAACTTAATTTTCTGTGTCGAAGTAATTACTACATTCGATGGTTTAATGTTTCCTAGACACAATCCTGTTTCGGACAACTCTTTTGCAGCAGCGATAAACTCTTTTACCAAACGCACCTTTTCTATCTTGGAGTGAACCTCCTGCTCAAGCCAATCTCTAAACGACACACCATTCGGAATAGCTTCAAGTACAAAACTACGATTTTCGCAATAACCATCAATCGTACAAATGGTCAATTCATCTGAATAATATCCATACTCTACAAACAAGCTGCAATCTACATTTGCCAGCAACCAAGCTCGATTCTCACATTTAACTCCGTCTACACTATCTGGCACAATCCAAACTGACATCTTGTAGTGACAATTATTCTTAATTACACGAAACGAGATAACATTCTCTTCACACGAAATTACCAACGGAATATCATCAATCATATATGATTTCACACCCGTCAGTGTTCTCAGTGAACGTTGAATACTCCTCAACGAATCAATTATGTCATTTGTTGAAATTCTCATATATCGGTTGTATACCTTATTGTAATATCTTATACACTAAACGACACTCCTCTGTGAGGTGGTAATAACAAAAAATATTACTTTGAATATGATTGCTTAGTGTATATCACATAAACACCGAACTTACGGTTCCGATACTCAACATCTGAAACAACTCAAAAACCGATGCGTTATAACTCATAGCTCGAAACGGAGCCGCAGATGGTGATTTCTGAGTCAATTCAACAATTCCCTTTGTGAATCTCTCAGGCATAATGCTTGACATCGAATACAACAACTCGGCATAACTATTCGATTCAAAAGATTTTCTATCTGAAGGAAATACGATTGATTCTGTAGCCGAATCAGAACTGATGTGAATATTGAAAAGAATTGAATTGCCATTTTTATTTTTCAGAGATTTTATCCTTTCGGCTGCGACAAGCAGTTCTGCAGGTGATGCATCTGAAGCAACTCCGTCCGTAATGTTGAATACTATCGGAGGAACAGATTCCTCTGTATTTTCTCTTAATGCTTCGGCGACCAGTCGAGCGGCCTCTTCAAGTCCGCATAACATCGGAGTATTACCCTCACCTTGAGGTTTTATCCATTGACGCTGAGATATCGTAGACATATATCGAACACCGTCTGCCAAAATACGCGGAACATTATAATATACCAAATCAGTCTCTAAACTATCAATTTGAGATGACGTAAAGAATGTTACAGACTGACTATTCCCGAGCAACGGCTCGACCCTATCTCGACCATAACCCAATACTGCAATTTTGAAATAGTCTCGACAACCATTATCCCTAGTCGAACGGTTAACAATCTCGCTCAACATCCTGTTTACCATTATCGAAACCACTTCAGATTTGGTTCTCATACTATCATTGAACCATATCTTTTCAAGCATCGAACCAGATACATCTAAAGCAAATACAAAAACTGCAGGAGCCTTAGTCGTTATCCTGCAATAATTTTCCACTATTTGTTTCATTCCACTACGTTATTGACAACTACAATCTTCATCAGTAATATATAGTGTCTCAAAATGCATCGCATCAATCCACCCCTTCACAACTCCCTCTTCCAACATTTCGACATTTTTAAATTCACTCACATCACAAACCACACGCCCCAATCTATTGATAATCAACTCACGTCCACAGAATCGCACAATTGCAAATTTACCGCAAAATTCATCTGCAAGAGTAAATATCGGTGCAATCAATACACCTTTGTCGTCCTCAAATCCGAATTTACCATCCAGCGAGAAGACCCTTATAGTACCAGTCGGATGACGCAACGCATTATCTAAATGCATAAAAATATCCAACAGATTATCAATCTCGGGAACAGGAGATTTCAACTCCATAGCCAATCTCACCAAATGTGTACGTCCCAAGCTCAACCACCTATTTATAATACTATCAAACAACGAATCATCTCTATACAACACATCTTCTGCCTTCAGTAATGGTTGCTCTGTCTCTAAATACTCTTCAAACAAGTCAGGCATATCGGCAGCTGCGTGCAACATCGTAGATATCAGTACTGCCGAATAATCGTCCATTCTATGGCCAAACACGAGTTTATCTCTCAGCGGATGTTGAAAGTCACGAGTTCCGAGTTCGCCAGACGGCAGATTCTCCATACCCGGCACAAACATTCCGTCATAATCCACCAACATCATCCGCCCCGAATAAAGAAGCATTATATTATCAAACTTCAAATCCCCGTGAGCACAACCACGACTCTGTAACCAAATCACCACTCGATCAAACTCCGAAGCAAGAGCATTAAGTTTGTCTATATTTTTCATTCTCAATGCTCGTCTGAATGCACTCCCTAAAGTTTCACCCTCAAGCCACTCCATCACCACAATCGGCAACGTCATCTCCCGACCATTGTCGTCGAATACGCAAATCTCCCTCTCAAGAAACTGAAATTTCCCAAATGGTGAGAGTTCATCATCATTATGCACCAACCAATCAGCTATCCTACCATAACGCTCTAAAGAACAAACATCTCTGCGAGTAAAACATTTTATTGCGACACTTTGACCTCTCGCTATAACCTTGAATACTACCGAGAAATTACCGGCAATCATATATGGTTTTCCCGACTCATTTCTAGGCAATACCACCGATCCCAACGTTCGTAATTCTCTAGTCGGATCGGACAACGACTCAATATAGTTATATATTGCCGGATACAAATCTAAGTTCTTTTACTCGGGATTATATCCAAAGTTATCCAACATTTTTTCATTATTACGCCACTCGTCACCAACCTTGACGTGCAACTCAAGGTAGACCTTTTTACCCAAGAACTTCTCGAGTTCGATTCGAGCCTCTGTACCCACCTTCTTCAGCATCTGGCCACGATGACCGATAATTATGCCCTTCTGCGACTGACGCGAACAATAAATCAATGCAGAAATGCGATCTATTGTCGATGTCTCTTTATACGACTCGATAACCACCTCAGTCGAATACGGCACCTCTTTATCATAATTCAGAAATATCTTTTCGCGGATAATTTCCGATGCAAAGAATCTCATTGTTCTATCTGTCAACGCATCCTCAGGATAATATGGTTCTCCCTCAGGCAACAATTCAACAATGCGATCAAAGAGTCCTCCGATGTTAAAACTCTGAATTGCCGACACTGGAACCACCTTCGCCTGTGGCAACATTTTATGCCACCACTCAACCAATTGTTCGAGATGCTCAGGATCTGTCAAATCAATCTTATTGATAATCAGCAATACCGGGATATCCGTTTGCTTTATTTTTTCTAGGAAATCGACGTGTTTATCGGGCTGTTCAACTGTATCGGTAACATACAATATCACATCTGCATCACGCAATGCTCCATTGACAAATTTCATCATTGACTCGTGCAACTTATAGTTCGGCTTCAACACCCCTGGCGTATCTGAGTAAACTATCTGAAACCCATCACCATTGACAATACCCATAATTCTGTGACGTGTTGTCTGAGCCTTCGATGTGATTATAGACAATCGCTCGCCCACCAATGCATTCATCAGCGTTGACTTTCCGACATTCGGGTTACCAATAATATTTACAAAACCTGACTTCATATCTTATTTTATCTTCTTAGACTAAACCGACGGCACATCTGTGAATCCGTCAAACCAATGGTCTCGTGCTCTCAACACTTGTTCTACAACATCTCTCACACAACCGCGACCTCCGGGGAATCCAGACACATAACGAGATACGGCCTTAACCTCAACCGCTGCATCACTCGGACATACGGCCATTCCTACTACCTGCATTGGTGCAATATCAGGGATGTCATCTCCGACATACATAACCTCTTCGGGTTTGAGATTATATTTTTGCATAAAATCGGTTATTGCTCCGAGTTTTTCATTACTACCGAGATAGATATCCTTAACGCCCATCAGTCCAAATCGGCGTGTAATGCTCTCCCCTCGTCCACCCGTAATAATTGCTACGGGATATCCGCGTTTGATTGCAGTCACTACAGCAAAACCGTCACGTGCATAATATGTTCTGATAAAATCCGTATCAAGACCCACTGACAGGCTGCCATCAGTAAACACACCATCGACATCAAACGCAAAGGCTCTAACTTTTGCAATATCCTCTTTAAAGTTTCCCATTCCTTATTTTATTTGTAACAAGTTCATATACATCAGTCCAATACGGAGCCATCTCTGACAACATCGTCAGATGTCGGTCAATGGTCTCCTGATCGTTTCTTATAGCCGGACCACTCTGTACCAACTCGGCACTTTCAGCCTCAGCCGCTTTTCTGGCAGTCTCTAGAATCAACGGACCCAACATCTTGGCATCAACGCCGCCAATTCTTGCAATATCTTGAGCTGCAACATACATTCTATTTACAAAGTTACAAGCAAAGACTCCGGCCAAGTGCAGCACCCTACGCATCTCGAATGTACTTTGAACAACATTATCGGATAATCTTCTGGCAAATTCCATCAATTCGTCCACTCGTTGTTCGCCCTCAATCATCAACGGCACCTCACGAAAATCAACATTGCGACCACGTGAAAATGTCTGCAACGGGTAAACCACACCTCTTATTGCACCCTCAGTTGTTATTTCTTCTATAGCACGACTGCCCGCCGTATGTGCAACAACCGAATTGGGTGCTACGGACAATTGTCGGCTCACCTGTTCTATAGCCCTGTCCGAAACCGAAATAATATACAGATCGGCCTGAGGCACATCGGTTGGATTGCAATATTCTACACCCCAACGTGCAGATAACTCTGCGGCCCTATTCTCATCTCGACAACAGACCGAAATCAACACTCCGATATCAGCCAACCTTTGCCCCAACGATTCGGCAACGGCTCCACCACCTATCAACACTACCCGTTCGATCATACACTCTCTTTTGATTTAATATCCTTAATCAAAATATTGCTATTCAGAGTGGCTACACATTCTGAAAATTCATCTAGTATCTCTGCAATCTTTTGCATATCACCCTCTTCATTCATACCCGAATGGGCAAGTCCCGATCTCTCTACGGCATTAACGACATCTGCAACTCGAAGTGAATGAACATCTTGTGCCGGAACATAATAACGACTCTTCTTATCTGCCATCTCTGCCACCATAACAAGCTTTGCTTTGTCGAGTTCAAACAATGCATCTCGAACCGATCTCACCGACAAATTTTCAGCCGTAGCAATATCGTCTGCCGAAACAGCTCCTTTTTTGTCGAGGAAACTTCGGGTAATTGAATACATCACCGTAACAATAACTTTCTTGCGATATTGGTAACTCATTTTCGAAGCTCGACGTTCATAGACATATCTGTCGGCATTTTGGAAGGCAAATGTCAATTCGGCTCCAACCAACATAACCTGCCAGCTCGCCTGCACCCAAATCAAGAACAACGGAATAGCTGCAAAACTACCATACAGCACGTTATATCCAGACATTCTTCCCTGAGAAGTAATATAGATCAATTGTAAAATCTGCAGAGCTGTTCCCGTAATTACACCCGATTTTACCGCCCCTGAAATCTTAACATTGGCACTCGGCATCATATAATAGAGAAACGAGAATGTTATCCACGATACAACATACGGCACCAATTTGAACAACCACTCGACAAATTCGGATATCCCATATCTTGTTCCGAAATCCGTTGCATACTGTTTCACATAAATCGACAAACTCATCGACAACACCAACAATATCGGAACAATAAAAATCAGTGCCATATAGTCGGTAAATTTACGAGCTACGCCACGTTTACGTTTCACCTCCCAGATTTCGTTGAATGCATTTTCGACATTAAAGAACATTCGAAATACAGCCCACAACAACAGAGCAATACCAAATGACGCAACCCAACCGCCTTTGGTTCGTTCAAGTACATTACGACCAAATTCGATTATCTGCGTCAACATATCTTTATACTGATCGAATTCGGTAATCAAATAGAGGCTGAGTTTATCTTCGAGGCTGAACCCTTTGGCAATTGCAAAGGCCAAAGCAACCATCGGCACGATGGCCATAAGTGTATAAAAGGTCAGTGCTGCAGACCTCACAGCAATCTTATGGGTACGATAACTACGAGCCGTATAGAGCACCATCCTCAATTGACGAGCTAGCCAAAAATGGTGTCTCGATGAGTAATCGTCTTCGGTTGTATCCCAAATATTTTGGCCGAATAACTCTTTAAAATTCTTCATCATTTTTACGCAGTTATACTAAGTCGCGAAAGTAATATTTTTTTTGTGTTTTTTCAAGGACAACCTTTAGCCTTCTCACTTTATTGGGGAGAAGTTAATGTTCACAAATTGTTAATTCTTTGTTAATTATTGTTTAAATCCAGACTCTACCACATCATAATAAACTTATAATCAACCACAGACGATCAAACATTTATCAACATTTTGAAAATACATACAATGTTCACATAAAAAATATTGCCCAATCATAGATAATCGAGCAATATTAAATTTCCGATTGTTTTGACAAAAACAATCACTCTGCCTGAAACGCAATAAACATTGTGTATTATTCAGAACTAAACGTAATCCGAGAACTACAATTTATCAAACTCTTCGTCAATAGAGAGAGTCTCTGATTCTGCTTTTTTAGTCTCAAAAAATTCCGGCTTGTGAACCTTAATGAAATCTATCACCTCATCAAGTCCATTATGGAATTTCTCAAAATCCTCTTTATAGAGATAAATTTTGTGTTTGTCATAGGTCATCGATCCATCTCTGGCCTGTTTTCTTCGGCTTTCGGTTATTGTGAGATAGTAGTCACCTTCACGCGTAGATTTTACATCAAAAAAATATGTACGACGTCCAGCTCTAATAGATTTTGAATAGACCTCTTCGGAATTTTCATTTTCTCCGCTTTTGCGGAAATCTTCAAAAGTATTCATTTATCATCCAGTAAATATTATGATTTCAACATCAAATATACAAAATTTTTTATAAAACAAATTTTTTAGCACAAAAAAAATATCTTTTTCGAATATTTTAATATCAAATATCTGTAGTATTGTTAATTTTTAACTAAACGGCTATCTTTGCAGAGCTGAAATTTCAATCTTTTACAAGATTGTAGAATGTTAATTTTATGATTAAAACATTAAAAAAATACTCTTCACTTGTCAAGATTTCACATCTTGTTATAACTGCGCCATTCGCAGTGCTTGGATACTTTATTGGTACTCAACAAATTGGATTTGAACTAAGTTGTTTCATCAAAGTCTGTCTGTGCATTCTGTTTGCTCGCAATGCAGCTATGAGTTTTAATCGTTGGGCTGATCGCGAATTCGATAAAGCCAACCCAAGAACTGCCATACGCGACATTCCTCAAGGAAAAGTATCCGAGAAAGAGGCTGTGGTATTTACTCTACTGAACTCTATTTTATTCATTGCAACTGCCTGGTGGATTAACAATCTATGTTTCTATCTGTCACCACTGGCATTGATACTGCTGCTCGGATACAGCCTAACCAAACGCACCAGCTGGCTATCTAATGCCGCACTCGGAGCAGCACTCTCTATCGGTCCGATTGGTGGATACCTCGCCGTAGTCGGAGAATTCAACATCGTGATACTACTTCTGGGTGCAGTTACGATGTTTTGGGCTTTGGGATTCGAGATCATTTACGCACTTCAAGATTTAGAATTTGACCTTAAAACAGGACTGCATTCTATACCCACAAAATTTGGAGTAAAAAAATCGTTGGTTATCAGTGCCCTATCTCACGCCACAGCAATCTATGGAGTAGCCACAATCGGAATGCTGACTTTACCCGGAGTGCTTTACTGGATAGGAGCTACGATATTTTCGTTACTGCTCATAGCCCAACACTTTATGGTTACTCCACGCAATATGTCACTGCTGAATCGCGCATTCTGGTTAAACCAAATTGCAAGTATGACATTCTGCTCGCTTTGGATTGTCGACATATTGTTAAAATAGCACTTAATAACGTTCTGCAATTTTTCAAATTTTCACTACCTTTGTAGTAAATTTTTGCGAAACGTTATGACTAAAAAAAATATTGGTATAGTTATCGGCATACTGCTTACCATAGTGGCCGTAATTATCCTTATTACCAAGAACTCTATACCTGAAGAGAATTTGACTGAAGAACAAATAACTAAATCAGAACCTCAAAAATTATTCGAAATCCCGATTGACGATTACAAAATTGACGTAGGGAAAGTTGCAGACGGAGCCTCATTGTCGACCATTCTCAATAGTTATGGCGTATCACCAGCCGTCATTGACCGTCTTGCACGACAATCTCGCAACACATTCGACGTAAGAAAAATACGAGGAGGAAATTCATTCACAACATTCTGCAGCAAAGATTCAACCAATCGACTTGCCTATTTCGTCTACAATATCAATATCAAAGAGTATATCGTATACGGCTTCATCGGCGACTCAATAACTATCCGTACCGGTGAGAAACAGGTACGCACACAAAGACGTATCGACTCGGCTAAAATCGAAAGTTCACTGTGGAATGCGATGATTGCCCGCAGTATGAGTCCAAGTTTAGCGATGGAACTCTCTGAAATATTTGCCTGGAGTATCGATTTTTTCGCACTGCAGAAGGGCGACGCATTTAAAGTTATTTATGACGAAGAGTTTATAGATTCGACATCTATCGGCAATGGTCGAATCTGGGGTGCCTGGTTTGAACATAGCGGCAAACGTTATTATGCAATACCTTTCGAGCAAAAAGAGAGAATTAGCTATTGGGATGAAAATGGCAATAGTCTGAGAAAAAATCTGCTGAAAGCCCCATTGAAATATTCTCGAATCAGTTCGAAATTCTCGCATTCACGACTACATCCGGTACTCCGAATCCGCCGTCCTCACCACGGAGTTGACTATGCAGCCCCGTCGGGTACTCCTGTTATGGCAGTAGCTGATGGAGTTGTTACCTCAAGAGGTTACAGCGGAGGTGGCGGACATACCGTAAAAATCAAACACTCTCAAGGACTTGTATCGGGTTACCTTCACCTTCGCGGATATGCCAAAGGCATCGTCGTTGGTGCAAGAGTAAATCAAGGTCAGGTTATCGGATACGTAGGCAGTACGGGGCTATCGACAGGACCTCACCTCGATTTCCGTATCTGGCGTAATGGCACACCTATTGATCCACTTAAAGTACCCTCTACTCCGACCGAACCGGTAAATAAGAGTTCGATGCCGAGATTTACAGCAGTACGCGATTCGGTCCTGAATGTACTGAACAATCAAAGCACCCCCAATATTCTAAACGAAATGCTATTGAAGTCTAAACCAATGGCTGACCATATAACAGACTCTCTTAACAATGGAACAAAATAGACTTTTAGACACTCGCATAAGATCATTTCTTAACGAACATCACATATTAGGATTAGCAACTGTGGCTGACAATATGCCCTATTGTGCAACTGCGTTCTATGCCTATATGGAGGAGTTTAATGCATTTGTAATAAACTCGGCAGATGACACTACACACATTGCCAATGTTCTGAAAAACAACCGAATAAGCGGCACCATCGCATTAGAAACAAAAATCATCGGCAAGATTCAAGGAGTGCAATTTTGCGGTCAAATGATACGAATCGAAGAATCGGCTCATCAGGTTGCAGCCCGTAAGGCTTACTACCGACGATTTCCGTATGCAGCATTCTCCGAGCCCAAACTCTGGGTTATTGAACTTGATTTTGTCAAGATGACCGACAATCGTTTAGGATTTGGCAAAAAACTAATCTGGCACAAACACTGATTATGAGCAATATGACTTCAAATAGAGTTGTTGTAACGGGAGCTTCGGGAATGGTCGGCTCACACATCGTAGCTGAACTGCTTACTCGAGGTTATCGAAATATCGTGGTTACGGTACGTTCAGCACAAGCCGCCGATAAATTCAGATTGAAAATGAAATCAATGAATGTCGATGCGTCATCTGTTGTCACCTGCGACGTAGAACTCTGCAACCCTCACGAAGTAAACGAATTGCTTAACGAAGGAGATATTCTGATTCATTGTGCTGCACAAGTAGCATTAGGTTCTGGCAACGGACAAGAAATGATCGAGACCAATACTCGAATTACATCAGTTTTGGTCGACTGCGGAATAAGACAAAAGATTCGGGTTATGGTCCATATGAGCAGTATTGCGACATTTGAGAGCCGAGAATATCCACAATTGACCGATGAAAGTTCATTTGCTCGCAATGTCAGCAGTTGGAACCCATACGCAAAAAGCAAATTCTACTCTGAAAACCAAGTCTGGAGAGGAATCAGAAGCGGACTTAATTGTGTAATTGTCAACCCGGCTGTAATACTTGGACTCGGTGATCGCAACTCATCATCGGTAGCCACAATTCTCGATCTTGTATCCCATAAGTTTCCGTTCTACACAGATGGAGCAAGTGGCTATGTAGATGTTCGAGACGTAGCTCAAGCATCAATACTATTAGCAGAAACACCCGAAGCCTATGGACAACGTTACCTCATATCTGCTCACAACCTATCTCACTTCGAATTGATGTCAAAATTGGCAGAACAGCTTGGCAATAAACCACCTCATATCAAATGTTCTCGCCAAGTTCTATACGCAATATCAAACATTGAGGCTATAGTAGCTGCGATTACCTTCCGTCAGCAAAAATTCTCGAAACATATGGTTCGATCAATCACAAGTCGCAGCGCTTACGGCAGCTCTCTATTAAAAAAGACGACCGGTTTTGAATACCGGTCGTTAGAAGACACATTGAATTATCTTATAAAAGAATATCGATTAGGCTCTATTTAGCACTACTACCCTTTGTTCTCTTTTTGGCACGACTCTTTGTCACATCTCTCTTCGGAGACTTCATATCAGAATCTATTTTCTGTTGAGACTCAATAATCTTAAGACACTCGTCATAGCTTAATGCCTGAATATCAACATTCTTTGGCAATTTATAATTCTTTCCATCATATGCAATATATGCACCCCAACGTCCATTCATAATTTCCAAATCATCTGATTCTACAAATTTCTTCAGGTGACGTTGTTCATCAGCAATTCGCTTAGCCTCAATCAGTTCTATTGCACGTTCAAGGGTTACGGCATACGGACTGTCACTCTTGGGCAGAGATACAAATTTGCCATCATGACGAATATACGGACCGAAACGACCGACACTTACTACAACAACTTTATCTTCAAATTCGCCTAATGTTCTCGGCAGTCTGAACAATTCTAATGCCTCCTCAAGTGTAATAGTTGCCACGAGCAACCCCCCACTGATATTTGCATATTGAGGTTTTTCACCTGATTCATCTTCGTTTTCACCGAGTTGGACATAGGGACCAAATTTACCTACTTTTGCGTAGACACGTTTCCCCGTATTCGGGTCAGTTCCCAGCTCACGAGTTGTAGACTGACGATTCTTGCTCTCAAGAGCCGAGTTAACCGTGATATGGAACTTATTATAGAAATTATCTATCATCTTACTCCACACGATATTACCATCGGCTATATCATCAAACTCTTTTTCGACCTTTGCTGTAAAATTATAGTCCATAATATCAACAAAATTTTCAGCCAAATAGTCATTCACAATGAGTCCGATATCTGTCGGCAACAATTTATTTTTTTCAGCACCATACTTTTCAGTCTGCATACTCTGCTTAACCACACCATTTTTCAATACCAGTTTGCTAATGACACGGCTTTTGCCTTCGATAGAGTTTCTCACGACATATCCTCGCTGAACTATGGTTGAGATGGTCGGAGCATAGGTTGACGGACGACCGATTCCAAGGTCTTCAAGTTTTTTCACCAACGTAGCTTCGCTATATCTTGATACCGAATTTGCATATCGCTGAGTCGAGGTAATATTCTCCATTCTCAACAATTCTCCGACAGTCAGTTTTGGCAGTCTGCCATTTTCGTTTTCTGCACCATCATCATCTTTAGTTTCTCCGTGCAGTTTGATGAATCCGTCGAAGGTAACTACTTCGCCCTCTGCGTGGAACAGATACCTGTCACAATTAGATATCGAAATCTTGGCAATTGTTCGTTCAAGTTTGGCATCTTCCATTTGTGAGGCAACAGCACGTTTCCATATCAAATCATAAAGACGTTTTTCTTGTGGTGCCAGCTGCGGATTACGATTCTCGAAGTATGTCGGTCTGATCGCTTCGTGAGCCTCCTGTGCTCCTTTAGAGGTTGTTTTATAATTTCTTACGTGCAAATATTCTTCGCCGAAATCTTTAATAATCTCCTGTTTTATTGCAGCTATTGCTTGAGTCGACAGATTTAACGAGTCGGTACGCATATATGTAATCAAACCGGCCTCATAGAGTTTTTGTGCTATTGACATCACTCGACTCACGGGCATTCCCAAGCGGCGACTCGCCTCTTGTTGAAGCGTCGATGTCGTAAATGGTGGAGCCGGAGAACGTTTTGCAGGTTTTTTATCAACAGATTCCACCTTAAATGCAGATTCTCTGCATTGTTCCAGCAGACTGCGGGCACTTCCTTCATCTGACAAACGTTCATTCAATTCGGCTTTGAAAGCAACACCTTCTGTTGTCGAGAAATCGCCTACTGTACGGTAATACTCTTCAGGGATAAATTGCTGAATTTCTCTTTCACGTTCTGCAATCAATCTCACCGCCACCGACTGAACACGGCCTGCAGACAATGCCGGCTTAATCTTTTTCCACAGAATTGGGGAAAGTTCAAAACCCACCAACCTATCGAGGACACGACGAGCCTGCTGAGCATTGACAATATTCATATCTATTGAACGGGGATTATCTATGGCCTGAAGTATTGCATTTTTTGTAATTTCGTGAAAGACAATTCGTTTTGTCTTTTGAGGGTCAAGTTCCAAGACATTGAACAAATGCCACGCAATGGCCTCTCCTTCGCGGTCTTCATCGGAAGCCAGCCATACGGTCTGGGCCTTATCCGCAGCCTTTTTAAGATCAGCGACAACCACTCGTTTATCTTCACTGATTTCATATTGGGGTTCGAAATTATTCTCGACATCAATACCCAATCCCTTCTTTGCAAGATCACAGATGTGTCCGAAACTCGATTTCACGACAAAATCTGCCCCTAAAAATTTCTCAATAGTCTTCGCTTTTGCAGGCGACTCTACTATCACAAGGTTCTTCCCCATTATCAAATATCATCCAATTAACATTCCTAAAACAAAACCTAAAGATGATTATTCTTCAGGCTGATAATCCTTAAATTTACCGATTGATGTAAACTTAATTTTTAGTTTCGGTCCCCTCACTTTTGCTCCTCCACCACCAACAATCACCTGTTGTAATCCATACTGATTATATCCCGGAATCGAAGCCATTACGATTCTTCTAACACTATCACCATCTCGCATCATCTTGACAATCTCCGAGGTTAAATCAACTGAATAGCTCCCGTTAACACGATTCAGCACCATTTTCTTTGGTTGCTTATCCATCTCAACAGCATCATACTCAGACAAATAACCTCTATAAAAATCATACAATCCTATCTGGTTCAATGCCTGTTCAATTGCCGAATCTGTTGGCATTATTGTACTAAATGTCAGCACTGCACGATTTATTGCTACATTTTGGTAACCCTGTGCAATCACTCGATGTTTCAATGTTTCGAGTTGTCGGCCACTGATTTCGAACAAACTCTTCATTCCGCCCAGCGTCTGAACAGTACAATACTCTGCCTCAACAAGACCCGTTGAATCAGTACAACGGATAAACTTCGCATCAGAATAATCATACTCAATGTGGCTTACTCCTGCATTAGCTGAATTTCCTCTCTGTGAGAATGAATACTTCACACTTCGTGTAATATCAGCCACACTGCCAACCGACTTATAGTACAACGTCATATAACTCTGCTCGGGGTCAATTTCATAAACTGCACCGTAATTCGGCATACTCCGCTTGAATCCGAGACCGGGAAACACAGAATAAAACGTTGAATCACTACTGTAATTTGCCGTATCAATCAATTTTTCCACCCACCTGACTACCAGAGAATCGGTCCTCTGCCGAACGTCATACACTTTATACGTATACTTTGAAGGGTTACCAGATACACAAAAGTTTCCCAACAAATCCTGCATCAACCCCTCAACATCATAATCAGAATAATAGACCGAATCTCTATACAATCTCTCCTTCAGAGTATATATCGACATCTGTTGTCTGCCCTCACACTCACCCAAAGTTCCCTTCACTGCCAAAGTAATGGTCAATGAATCTACCTCAACTTTGCCTTTTGACAACTCATCTACAACCCCTTCAACCGAAAATTGTGCAGCAAACTCGGCTTTCATTACTCCACAATCATCGTTCTTGGCTCCCCAATAAAAAGCCCCACAACGATTAGTGGCGAGTGTATCGCCACTAAGAATATATGTTTTGATTGTCATCGAACTATCTACCTCGGTGTACATCAACTGATTGTCAGGAATCAGACTCTCTCCGAGTTCGGAATCTCTAATATTACACCCACCACATAGTGCCACCGCACACCACAGTCCGATGCGAACTACATCTCTACAACTGCAATATCTTCTGATAAAATTCGTGATAACGTTCAGCATAATCGTCCGATTGGCTATTGCAAACAAGCACTGGTTTGCCCTCGGACTCAATAAACGACACGAGTTCGGGAGCAATCTGATCTCCTGCATAAACAATGCCGTCTGAATATTTTATCACAAATTTCATCAAATTTTCATACGTAGGATCATCTAGCAACGACAATTCCTGATCTTTCACACCCTCACTCTCAATCTTTGCACGCATATTCTTATTAAGACTTCCCTCGAAACCATTGTTGTACAAAGAGACAACAACCTTCACGTTTGAGAAGATCGGATCGTCTGCAAAGATTCGTTTGAGATAGAGAGGCACGACTGCTGTAAACCAACCAATACAATGTACCAAATTGGGAGACCATCTCAGTTTTTTCACTGTTTCGAGTACGCCTCGTGCAAAGAATATCGCACGTTCATCGTCATCAGGCAACAAATTGCCATGTTCATCAAAGACGATGGCCTTTCTTTGGAAATACTCATCATTGTCAATGAAATAAATCTGTACTCGTGCTGACGGGATTGACGCAACTTTAATAATCAACTGATGGTCGTTGTCATCAATAATCAGATTCATTCCTGAAAGGCGAATAACTTCGTGCAACTGGTTTCGGCGTTCATTTATCGCACCAAAACGAGGCATAAAAGTTCTGATCTCCATTCCTTTTTCCTGTATTGCTTGAGGCAACTTTCTACTCAGCAATGACATCTCATTTTCAGGAAGATACGGAACTATCTCCTGACAAACGTATAATATTCTATTATTATCCATAATTTCTGCTCAGAATTAGGGTTAACCCCTATTGCAAAAATACAAAAAATTCTCTAAAGGATTAACATCGCATCGCCATATGTTCCAAACTTATAGCCCTCAGCGGCAGCTACTCCGTAAGCCTTCATCAAAGTTTCATAACCTGTGAATGCCGACACCATCATCAGTTGGGTTGTATACGGCAGATGGAAGTTGGTAATCATACAGTTTGCCACCGAGAATTCATACGGATCAAATATAAATTTATTTGTCCAGCCTTCATTAGGTTTGAGTCGGCCATTGGGAGCAACTGAACTTTCGATTGCACGCATTGTGGTAGTTCCGATGGCACAAACTTTACGATCCAATTCCTTAGCCTTGTTTACGATTTCTGCTGCTTTCGGATCGATGATAAACTGTTCTGAGTCCATTTTATGTTTGGTCAAATCTTCGACATCAACCATACGGAAATTGCCGAGTCCAACGTGAAGTGTAATCTCGGCCACATTTATACCTTTGATTTCCAAACGTTTGAGCAAGTGAGGGCTGAAGTGCAATCCTGCAGTCGGAGCTGCCACGGCACCCTCATTCTTGGCATAGATTGTCTGGTAACGTTCTGCATCTATCGGCTCGACTTTTTCACGCACCCATCTCGGCAGTGGCATCTCACCCAACGAATACAACGTCTGTTTAAACTCATCATAATCGCCATCAAACAAGAATCTGAGAGTTCGACCGCGAGATGTTGTATTATCAATAACTTCGGCAACCATTCGATCGTCATCGCCGAAATACAATTTATTTCCGATTCTGATTTTGCGTGCCGGATCAACAAGTACGTCCCACAATCTCAACTCTTTATTAAGTTCGCGGAGCAAAAAAATTTCGATTTCGGCACCTGTCTTTTCTTTATTACCATACAGACGTGCTGGGAATACCTTCGTATTATTCATTATAAATACGTCGTGTTCCTTGAAATAATCTATTACTTCACGAAAAAGTTTATGTTCGATTTTTCCGTTCTTACGATGCAGCACCAACAATCTTGCTTCATCACGGTTTTCTGCCGGATATTTAGCGAGCATATCCGGTTTAAATGCGTAGGTGTATTGTGATAATTTCATCCTAAAAAATAAGACAAATTGTTATATTTCAGTTCACTTTCAAAAAGTAACAACTAATAAAATTACGAAGAAAAATCAAATTTGTTTCATTTCTGAAATAATTTTTTCTACATTTTCCAACGAAAGAGACTCTTCTACCAGAAAATTACCGGAACGTGTACGTCGCAGACCTGTCAAGTGAGCACCACTTTTGAGAGCTTCTCCCAAATCACGAGCTATAGATCTGATATAAGTACCTTTACTGCACCTGATTCTCAAGACTACACGTGGCAGTTCAAACTCTAAAATTTCTATTTCGTGAATCGTAATTTTCGAACGCTTGATCTCTACCTCTAACCCTTCACGAGCATATTCATATGCACGACGACCATCAATATATTTGGCAGAATAGATTGGTGGCAGTTGCATCTGCTCGCCCAACATTCGTTCAACCTCACTTCTCAATAATTCCTCGGTGATATGTTCTATCGGATAACGTGCATCAATCTCTTTTTCAAGGTCGTAACTCGGTGTAGTTGCTCCGAGTTCTATCTCTGCCACATACTCTTTCTCTTCTGCTTGGAGTGAATCGTTGCGTTTAGTTGCACGTCCGACACATACCAGCAATACTCCTGTAGCTAGAGGATCAAGTGTTCCGGCGTGCCCCACCTTTGCCTTTGGGTACCCGGCCTGACGCAACAGTGCTTTCACCTTTCGAACGACATCTGTCGATGTCCATCTGTATGGTTTGTCAACAGACAAGACCATTCCCTCAGCTTCGAATTTATCTCTATCAAACATTTCTATCCGATTAAGTTATAAATAGTTATCGCACCACCGACCACAAGACAATACAATGCGAACCACAACATATGGCTACGACTGACCAATCGAATCATTGCTTTGCAGGCAAGCAGACCTGACAAAAATGCCGAGAAAAATCCAACGGCTACGACACTCCAAGGTAGAGAATTGTCTCCGCTTCCGAAATCGCCATTCAACACTTCGAGGAAAGTTGCTCCCACAATCGGGATAATAACCATCAAGAATGAGAATTTAGCGACATTTTCACGTTTCACTCCCAGCATAAGCCCCGTCGAGATAGTCGTACCCGAACGCGACAATCCAGGCATAACAGCCAACGCCTGACCGATTCCGATTATCAACGCTCTAAGTATCGAAACGTCCTTATTCTGTTGCGGAGCATAATGTGATACTGTCAACAATATTGCCGTCAGAATTAACATCAGTCCTACGACCAACAACGATCCTCCGAACAGAGCTTCAACCTGATCCTTCAGCAGTAGCCCCACAATCAGAATTGGCACTGCCGACACAAGCAACCTAAGAAACAATTGAGTCTCAGGAGTCATTTTAAAGCTCACTACACCTTTAATAATACCCCAGATTTCACGACGCAACACGACAATGGTACTGAATACAGTTCCAGCGTGAACAGCAGTCGTAAATGCCAGATTAGTCTCTGCATTTATACCGAGAAGATGGTTAGCAATTTCAAGATGTCCACTGCTACTGACAGGAAGAAACTCAGTCAGTCCTTGCAATATTCCCAATAACAGGGCCTCTATATGAGACATATTTATTTAAATTTTTTCATTATCGAAAACGCAATGATGCCGAATCCGAGCAACACTACAATCGGAGCCAATGTTATGCGTCTAAAACTGAACATCTCAGGATTGAACACATTCGGATCATCGCTACCGCCACCTGTCATCAACAGAAATCCGATAATGATTACCACAACACCGACAAGCATTACTTTCAGATTTTTAGCCGGCAATATCATTTGATCTCTCTTTTCTTTATTAAGACTCATCTTAGTATATGTAAATATTTTTTGAATTAGACTTCAACATTTTTCTCAGGATAATCCACGTGAACAGGGTCGATATCAGAACGCCGAGCAACAACAGACAACCGAATAACATCACCATAATTTCAGGTGTCTTTGTAAAACCAATCTCGGGCAATCCCTCATTCAGTCCGGCAACCATTCCAGCTAACATTACAGCCGCAATTACCCAAGCTCCAAATCCCTGAGTCACAGCACGAATAACCATTGGGCGTTCAATAAACCAACGTGTTGCACCCACCAAACGCATCGTGTTTATCAGAAATCGTTTCGATACCAATGTTATCTTTATCGTATTGACAATCAAAACCATTGAGATAATCAGTAATACTGCTCCGAATATCAGCATCACGAAATTGAACTTTCGTAGATTATTACTGATTTGATCCATTATCTCACCTTTATAAATCACTTCACGCACACCTGCCATACGACCAAAATGCTGTTCAGCATCCTTCATATGCTGTGACGTAGAATATTTTGCATCCATTTGCACTTCAATTGATGCCGGAATAGGATTCTCCTTCAAGAACTCTTCAAAATCATTACCGATAAATTCCTTGAATTCTTTGGCAGCCTCCTCTTTCGATTTGAATTCAATATGCTCTACCCCTTCATATTTTTCGATATTCTTTTTCAACGTTTCGAGATCCTCACTCTTGATTTTATCCTTGAGCATTACGGACATCGTCATATTTTCCATCAGTCTGTCCGAAGCCATTCGGATATTTACAATAAAGTAACCTACTGCACCCAGAATAAATAAGACTAGTGCAATACTCACCGTCGAGACTGCATATGCCCGTCTTATTTTCCGTCTTATTTTTTTACTGTTTTTATCCTCTAACATTGACCATTATTTTGATTCGTTCCTTTTTCTTATCCACATAACGACGATTCCACCCAGCAGCGATGCTAACAATATCGACGAACAAGCATAAGTCACTCCTGTCACCTGCTTGAAGTTTGGCGCAGCAAATCTGAATTCCACCGTATGTTCACCTGCAGGCAGTGACATTGCCCGTAAGATATAGTCTGCTCTGAAGTGAGGAGCCTCTTTACCATCAATGTACGCAGTCCAACCCTTTGGATAGTAGATTTCTGAAAATACAGCAACCGAACGATGATCATTCTTGTACTCATAAGTATGTCTGTTCACTCGATAGTCTGTCATTCGGATATAACGACTCGTATCAATCATTGCATCTTTCACGATCAAGTCTGCAAATTCTGGATTTACCACTGCCGCACGTTTCAGATTGACTTCATTCAGCCGTTCAAGTTCAGACATCGCATTATCGGCATTTGCAATCTCATCTACGAACCAGGCTGCACCAAGGTTTTGCGGATTGAGTCGCACTTCAGGCTGATGCTTATCGTTGAGTGTAATGAAATATTTTGCATTAAGTATGCTGTATATTCTCATCTCTCCATTTGCCAAATAACGTTCGATAACGTCTTGGTAACGTGATAATTTTGCAGGGTGATAACCTCCGACCGAACGATGGAAATGAGATGTCAGTGCATCACCGAATGTATTTGTCGTGAGGTTCACCACTCTGAAACCCGGCTCGTTATCGGTCATAATCTGACGATTTGCTTCTGATGGCTGCGGAGCAATATTTTTAGCAGTAGTAAAATTATCGTAGTTCATATATCTGAGATTGATTGTTGCGATATCCGCAATAACCAATACACCCAGAGTCAACAACAAAACATTAAGTTTAAATTTCTTCTTAGCCATACACCATACTACAAGTGCTGTAAGAAGAACATATACCAACGAACGAATCGAGTCTTTATGCATCATTGAGATACGTTCATTTTTCATAGCCGAAACCACGTCCATAGGCAGACGCTGGTCAATCGAATTAGAGAAACTGAACATACTCGAGCCCACCATCAAAAACAGCAGAGCAACTGCAGCACAAATACCAACAGACCAATTCATCGCATATTTAAGTTTATCGCGACTGATGTCATCTGAAATGAGTTTTTGCACACAGAGTATTGCTCCCAGCGGCACACAAAATTCAACAATAACCAATATCATCGACACCGTCCTGAACTTATTGTAGAACGGAACGTGATAATAGAAAAACTCGGTTAACCACATCATATTGTGTCCCCACGACAACATTATGGCCAAGACTGAAACTGCCAGCAGCCACCATTTTTTTGTCCCCTCAAGCAAAAACATTCCCAACACAAAGAGGAAAATCAAAACTGCACCAATATACACAGGCCCTGACGTGAATGGTTGCGGACCCCAATATGCAGGCAACTGCGATGCAAACTGTTTCGGAGTATATGGACTAAATGCAGCAGCATACGGTCTGAGAGCTTCAGCAACCTGTCCTTCACTCGAAAATCCCTTATCCGACGAACCTCCCATCAGATTGGGAATAAACAGATTAAATGTCTCAGCCTTTCCGTAACTCCATTGCGTCGCATACGCCAAATCCAGTCCCTTTGATGTAGTCTGACTTGATTTTACAGTCGAGAGTCCTGCAATCTCCGAACCGCCACGCATTGTGTCGTTGCTGTGTGTGGCAACATAATATATCTGATTGAAATTTGCACCAATGGCAAGAGTACCCGCTACAAGCAACAACAAACTGACTTTAATAAATTTAGGCAATGTTTTTGCTTTATAAGCCAGAACAAGTTCATTGATAAACAATGCCAACATTATCATTAGGAAATAGTAGGTTATCTGGAAGTGGTTTGCACCAATTTCGATAGCTGCAAACACACCTGTCAAAGCAGCTCCAATGAACATATTCTTTCGATAGGCGTAGTATATAGACCCGATTAATCCAGGAGCAAACGCCAAAGCAATCATCTTGGTTATGTGTCCGACGGCAATTATTATGTAGAAGTAGGTTGATAAACCATAGGCAAAACCTCCGACCATTGCCAGCCACGGATTGACTCCAAAACACAACAGCATAAAGAAGAAGACCGTCATAGCCACAAAGAAATATGCAGCAGGCTGTCCGATGAAATAGAGTGCGTCTGCAGTATATTTTACCAGACGACCATCATAATTCATATTAATCAAATATGCTGGCATTCCGCAGAACATAGCCCCCTCCCATTGTGGGTGTTCATCAAATTGATCGATGTGCTGGGCAATATCACGTCCCATTCCTGCACTCTGTATCATATCACCTTGCTGCAGTACCAATCCCTGATACTGAGGTGCAAAATATATCATCGAAAAGATCATAAACGACGCTATCGCCACCACATAGGGCAATATGCGTCTAAAAGACGAAGGTAGTTTTGCCATAAATACTCCTAAAATTTTAGAAAAAATATTTTGCAAAAGTAACGAAAATTTTATGAAAAATTTTAAAAATTTGTCCGTTGTTACTCAAATTTTTATCTTTGTCGTGGAAAAAAGAGTCATTATGTCGAATTTTGTCAATGTAACATTAGAGGATCTTCGCCGCCCTGTCAGCGAAGAATTGTCTCAATTTGAGAAGTATTTTTCACAATCGATAGAGGTTTCTGACCCCTATGTACGTGGAATTTTAGCTATTGTTTTTCGCAAACGAGGCAAACAACTGCGACCACTATTGACCCTTCTGTCAGCAGCATTGCACGCAAAACCTACTCATCGGTCGCTGGTGGCAGCAACGCTGATTGAACTTATGCACACAGCCTCGCTGGTTCACGACGACGTGATTGACGAGGCCTACCACCGACGTGGAGAATTTTCGGCAAATGCACTGTTCAGAGGTAAAAAATCTGTTCTGATTGGCGATTTCATTCTTGCCCGAATGATGAAAATTATGTCCTCTGAGGCAGGTCCCGAACTGCTGGCTGCGACATCTCGCGTCGTTGAACAACTCTGCGAGGGAGAATTGTTACAGATGGAACACGTCGAGATGCTCAGTAACGACCGTGAATCATACGAACGCATTATCCGCGGTAAAACGGGAGTACTGCTGGGACTCTGTTCCGAAGCTGGTGCACTGAGTGTCGGTGCCAATGCCGAACAGTGCAATACAATGCGTCAGTTTGGCGAACAACTCGGCATAGCATTCCAGATTAAAGATGACCTCCTAGACTACTCGAAGACGGAGATTACAGGCAAATTTTCTTGCAACGACATTATCGAACAGAAGATTACCCTGCCAATGATTTACCTGCTCAACAACTGTGACTCGGGCGAACGTCGCAAGGTGCTGAGAATGTTGAGCCGAGTCAAACGCAATCCCGAAAATGCCCAGATACTGCGTCAGATGGTCGAAGAGTCTGGTGGATTGAATTATGCTACAGAGTGTATGTGTGAAATACGCGATAAAGCACTAACATTGCTCGATTCGTATCCGCAGTCTACGGTTAAAGATGCACTGATTGGATTCTCGGATTTTATCTTGACAAGAGACAAATAACTTGTCCTAATTAAAAAAAACAAGCGTGGTAGTCAAAAACATATTTGGCTACCATAATTTTTTTTAAAATCGTTTAAAAAAGCTCCCAAAATATTTGGAATTCCACTACTTATAACTTATATTTGCAAATGAATAAACCTCATTGATTCGTTTTTTTAGAGTTTAATTTAAATTTTACGACTATGAAAAAAACTAACATTTTT
Organism: uncultured Rikenellaceae bacterium; assembly: GCA_904501625.1. Taxonomy (GTDB): domain Bacteria; phylum Bacteroidota; class Bacteroidia; order Bacteroidales; family Rikenellaceae; genus CAJGBR01. The sequence continues at coordinate 11,927 of CAJGBR010000012.1, read as the reverse complement.
AAAGGATTGCTGGCATTTCTGCTAGTTATGGGAAGCCCGTTTTCTTCTTTCACCAACGCCACAGACGATTTGACAGATTGGCATGGACACAGATTAACATTTCGTCTTGTTAATCCTCCAACTTCTGGTGATGTTTGTGGTCTTGAATGTACCTATATCAAAGTTGAAGAAGATGCATCAGAGCCTAGAGGCTGGTGTTTAGCATTGGTTTCGACTATTAAACCATTAAATGAAGGTGATATTATTTTAGAAGATGTACTTGGAGAACTTAATGGGCAGTGTGGAGAATGTTATATTACGGTACACACAACAGCGGGCCCTGCAAGTATTCGATTTATGATTGACGGCAACGATGTTTGGGTTCGTGAGGCTAACATTGTTATAAGCACATCTGACGTCACTAAAACATTGTCATTTGAATCACAAAGCAACGATGTAAACTAACCTTAATTTTTACGACTATGAAAAAACTGATTTTATTTATTTCCGTATTTGTGTTAGGTGCTGTATTGTTGAATGCTCAGGAGTTTAGAATTACAATTCCAGAAATTGAAGGCATCACAGTTTCGCGACTTCCCCAAATGTTCAGGTCGCAAATTAAGTACGTAGCATCAGATGGTCAAAAATCGAAAATAAAACCTACTTTGCCGGTCGTAATCAAAATAAAGGGTAAGGACTTCGAACTTTTAGACACAACAAAAATGATTGGAGTTATTAATTTAGAGTCTCCTGAAATGAAACACATACTCGAAGCTATTGAAAAAGATTCGGTTGAAGTAACATTCTACTCTGAACAATATGAGACTGTATCTGAAAAGGTTAAGTTAAGATTGCCTTGTTTGATCAGTGTCAGATATAATCTAAATCAGAGAATTAGCGATTAACTTCTTTTTAATAAAATAAAGCCCCAATGGGGCTTTATTTTTCAATCCCCTTAAATATCAGCCTTATGAAAAAATCATTCTTTCATATTAGTCTGGTTGCCGCTTGTTTATTACTTAGCGTAACCTATGTACTGGGGCAAAATAAACCAAGAGTAACCATAAAGAATTTCAATCAACATACCGAATACCAATATTCAGGAAATATTATCAACATCATAGTTCTGGATTCACTGACAAACGAAGAATTGCCATTTGCTCAGGTTACCATTGCTTCGTCCAAAGACTCGGTAGCGTTTATTGACAAAGAAAATTTTCAAACTCTCAGACGATTAAATTACAAAGACTCGGTTGATATTCAAGTGTCATACATCGGATACCACACCATCAGAGAACGAATATCATTCTTTATGCCAAGTGAAATCACTGTCAAAATGTCTAAAAAAATGGTGCAGGCAGCTGAGGTTATTGTTCGAGGTGATGATTTATTAATGAGGGTCAATGGTGATACAATAGTGTATAACGCATCAAAACTGCAAAATTCCGAAGGTGAAACGTTAAAGGACGTTTTAGCAGGGGTTCCAGGCATAATTTTCATAGACGGAAAATTAACCTTTCTCGGCAAACCTATCGAGAGAATATACATTGACGACACACGTTTGTTTGGTAATAACGTTGATGATGCATTGTTTAACATTCGGGCTGATGATATAGTGAAAATCAAAGTCTACGAAGAACACGATGACTGGGAAAAATTAAATGACATTAAACACGCCGAAAAAATAGCTGTCGCAAATGTCATTACCAAGAGTAAACCTAAGATGATTACAACCCAGCACATAAACGGAGGATATGCTATCGCAAAGAATAAAGCTGTTGAAAATGACTACGTACATAGCTGGCGTCTGATTGGTGGCTTAGGTAGACAACGTGAAGGTGAAAGATATTCTATCGGTGGTACTATTTTCAATGACAAAAATGAATATAACGGCAATTCAATCAAGAGTGTATCACTTAATTACAGCAAACAAGAGGTTAACAAATTCGATATTACATCAAGTCTTCACATATCTGAAAACAATAACACATATACCAAATATGAAGATAGACAATACAATCAAATGGATTTGAGAGAGTCTGATTATTCTAAAGAATCAGGAATTATCAAAACTGGTGGATTAGAATTAAAAGGAAGTAAAACTTTTAGAAACAAAACAAAACTTGATTTCTCTCTAAACTCAGATATAAATAAGACGAACAGCAATGACATCTTTACCTCAAAATCAGTTCTAGACAATGAAGAATTGTCAAACACTCATTTGACGACTACGTCCGAAAACAAAAACCTCAACTTATCGTATAGTATGTCATATCAAAAATATTTCAAGAAGATCAAGTCTACCACTGCCTATGCGTTAAAGTTATCCCACAAAAACGGAGATATCAATGGTGTGCAAATTGACACAATGGCATCTAGCAGCAACTATATCTACCTGGAACGTACAGCCGACCATAATAATAATTCAATTTACGGAAGTTTCAACTTCAGGAAATACCTATTCAATCTCCTTAATTTCGAAACTACAATTTCGTTTTATGGTTCTGATGATCGTAAAGAACGTATTGCGTTTGATGTTATAACAAATAAACAGGATACTGCGAATTCATACAACTACAATTTGAAAAAACGTGATATTGATATCAAAACCTATTGGGGATTGCAAATTGCAAAGAAGACAACTATAGGTTTTAATATGGAAGGCACTTTACAAAACCACGAGTATACAGACCTGATTCCATATACATACAACTACTCGATATCGAAATTCTGTCCACAATATACACTCTCATTGAAAACCCATTTCAATATGTTGGTTTATTCGGAATTATCACTGGTCAAGTCCTATCAGATTCCCAATGTGACTTCATATCAAGATCGAATCACAGAGATTACCCCGTATAGTTTAAGTGCGGGAAATCCCAATCTCCAAAAGTCTAGCACATTCGCCATTAAAGGAACAATTAATGTTGCAACTTATAACCTTGGAACACTTTCGACCGACTTCTCATTATCATTCGGGGATAATACAGTAACAACGATAAAGCGTATATTTACCGAAGACACATACTTGCCCGAATACGGATATATGGCACGCAAAGGTGCAATCCTGAGCACTTTCACCAATGCCGGTAATTCCAGATCGATAAATTTAAAGGCTAATTACTCTAAGACTTTTACTACAATGCAAGGCCGGTTGAATATTAATTACAATTGGAGGTTATCAAAAAATCCGATTATCAAAAACGGAGAGGTGATGTATCGTAATAGTTCTGTCCAAAATTACGCATTCGGGTATTCCTGCGTATTAGCAAAGAACTTACGACCTTCGATCAATTACTCATTAACAACGACTTCAAACAAGGGTAGTGGAATTGATGTCAACACATCAACGAACAGAGTTTCTATAGGCAATAATTTCAGATTCTTTAAACGAATGAGATTAAATGTTTCAGGCAGCTATACCAACACTAAGAATAGTTTTAATTCGGACTTGGACGATGATTCATTCAATATGTCAGCATCAACCGAATTTAATCTGTTCAAAAAACAGTTGCTAGTAAATGTCTATCTTAGAAACATAATTGACAATGACAATAATTACGAGACTAAAACAAATTCAGTCTACACAGAAGTCTCAAGAAGAATAAATCTCGGCAGAATGATAGAATTCTCACTAACGTGGAGATTCAAAAACGATAGTAGTAATTTCTGACACAACTTTACTTAATAACGCAAATAAGGAGCACTCCTGCTGGTGCTCCCTATTTAATTAAATCAAAAAATATCAGAATGATTTTATTCCCATTATCTGACGGACCTCTGCAACAGTTTTAACAGCACTTTCACGGGCCTGTTCTGCTCCACGACGTGTGACAAGTTGCAGATAGTGTTCATCCCCTGAGATTTCGGCAATACGCTGTCTGATCGGAGCTACAGCCGAAATAATATCCTCAGCCAACTGTTTCTTCAAATCTCCGTAACGAATCGAACAATCGTTATACTTATCCTTAAAATACTGAACAGTGTCAGGTTGTGACACAATATCCATCAGCGTGAATATATTTTTCACTCCATCACACATTGGTGAATTTGGTTCAGTCGGACCCGAATCTGTCACCGCTTTCATCACTTTTTTTCTGATTACCGAATCTTCGTCCGTAAGATATATACCGTTACCCTCGCTTTTACCCATCTTACCTGAACCATCGAGTCCTGGGACCTTAATCAATTCCGACCCGAAATTATATGGCTGACTCTCAGGGAAAAATTCGATTCCGTATCTGTTATTGAATCTGCGAGCATACAGACGTGTCATTTCGAGGTGCTGCTCCTGATCCTTACCGACGGGCACCTTGTCTGCTTTATGCAGCAAGATGTCTGCTGCCATCAGCACCGGATATGTCAATAACCCTGCATTAACATTATCAGGATTTTTACGTGCCTTATCCTTGAATGATGCAGTCTTACCCAACTCGCCGATATAGGCCTGCATATTCAATAGCAAATAGAGTTCTGCCACTTCAGGCACATCACTCTGTACATAGATTGTCGACTGTTCAGGATCGAGCCCCGCCGCCAGATACTGAGTCAGAATACTTCTGACATTATCGTGCAACACTGACGGATCTGGGTGGGTAGTCAGTGAGTGATAGTCTGCAATGAAAAAGAAACAACGATTATTCTGTTGCATCTTTATAAAGTTTCGCAAAGCTCCGAAATAGTTTCCCAAGTGGAGATTTCCCGTTGAACGAATGCCGCTTACAACTGTTTCCATATACGTAGTATTCATCTAATAATCTGCAAAGTTAACATTTTTGTTCGAGAGGCTCTAATTATTAACAAAAAAATATTAACTTTGTCGCAAAGTTGCCTTAGCAGTAGCCGAGGTTAAGTATACATTTTTAGAGTTATTTTCAATGAAAACATACTTTCGTCTATTTCAATTCTCGCGTCCAATAAGCAAATTTGCTATCCCATATTTCTTTTCTGTACTCATTCACACAATTTTCAACACGTTCAATTTCGTAATGCTGATTCCGATTTTGGACACCTTGTTCGTTAAAGACAAGGCTGTTGAAGCTGTGACTACTCCACCTGCCTTGGAATTCAGTACAGAGAGTCTCGACCAATGGGTAAATTATCTGCTCTACTTGGTTTATGGTCCTGAATATTCTGTTATGCAGGTATTGGTACTGCTCAGTTTGTTCCTCGTATTGTCATTCTTTATGAGCAACATCAGCCGTTACTTTGCTCAACGTACGATGGAAAACTTTAGAATCCACACACTTCAGAATCTTCGCAATGCTCTGTTCAACCAGATTATGGCTCTGCACGTAGGATTCTTCACAAACGAACGTAAAGGTGATATCATCTCAAAAATCACATCAGACATTCAGGTAGTACAATTCTGCATCACAAATACCCTACAGGTAGTCTTCAGAGAACCATTCCTTATCATAGGTTATTTCGTAATGTTGATGAGCATTTCGGTTCATCTGACATTGTTCACACTTTTGGTACTGCCAGTCGCTGCTCTTGTTATTTCAAAAATCGTAAAACGACTCAAACAGGTTGCCCGCAAAACTCAAGAAGATTTCGGACAGATGGTTAGCTGTATTGATGAATCTGTCACAGGCGTAAAAGTAATCAAGAGTTACAATATTTTAGGGTATATCATTGACAAGTTTGCAACCATTAATGGCTCTTACTCAAAGGCATCTCGAGCAATGGCTCGCCGTCAACAGTTGGCGTCTCCTGCATCTGAATTTATGAGCATCAGCATCGTTGCCGTAATTATGGTCTATGGTGGCAATATGGTTCTCGACGGAGAAATCGAAGCAAGTGCTTTTCTGGCTTATGTAGCTGCATTCTCACAATTGACTCGTCCTGTTCGAGCAATCGCTGATGCATTCAGTACAATTCACCAGGGGCTAGCTGCGGCAGACCGAGTGTTTGAGCTCTATGATACCAATGACGAAATTCCCGAAAAAGAGAATGCTAAAACTCTTGATGAGTTCAAAAATGAAATCGAATTCCGCAATGTATCGTTCCACTACACAAGCAATAAGCCTGTGATTGACAACATTTCGTTCAAAGTCAAAAAAGGACAGACAGTTGCACTTGTCGGAGCATCCGGAGGGGGTAAGTCTACTATTGCCAATTTGATTCCCCGTTTTTATGACGTCAAAGGCGGACAGATTCTGATTGACGGAGTAGACATTCGTGATTATACTCTGCACTCACTCCGCGAAAACATCGGCTTGGTGACTCAGGATATAGTGTTGTTCAACGACTCAATCGAGCAGAATATACGTTTGGGCAAACTCGATGCAACTCAGAACGAAATCGAAAATGCAGCAAAGATCGCCAATGCATTCACATTCATTCAGGAGACTGAAAACGGATTCAAAACCAATATAGGCGATAGAGGTATGAAACTTTCAGGCGGTCAGTGTCAACGACTTAGCATTGCACGTGCAGTCCTTAAAAATCCAAATATTCTGATTCTGGATGAAGCAACCTCGGCACTGGATACCGAATCGGAAAAACTCGTTCAAGAGGCACTGTCAAATCTGCTTAAGGGCAGAACATCTCTTGTAATTGCCCACAGATTGAGTACAATTCAACACGCAGACAAGATTATCGTTCTGGATCACGGACGAATAATCGAACAAGGCACCCACTCAGAGTTGATGGAAAAAGATGGCGTATACAGCAAACTAATTTCGATGCAACAACTCGACTAGTCGAACCGATTCAATTAGAGACTATTTTTTCTGATTTGAGAATTTCTTAGTCAGGGTCAATCCAAAAGTGTAGTTCAATTGCAGACTCGAACTTTCTCTCGGAGTCTTGATACTCTCGTCATATATTATATCACAATAGAGGGTAGTTGTAATCAGATTGGTTGCAAGAATTTCTATTGAACTTGTCCACCGCATATTGGCAGGAATCGAGTAGTTGTAGAATGCATAAAAATATGATTTACAAATAACTTTATTCTTAAACATATTCTGTACAAAATCCATCTGCATAGAACTGCCGAGTTTCGAGTCTGTAGTATGTCCCGGATCAACACCGTTTCCGCCCAACTCTTTCAGTGGTTTGTACATCATCGTTGTTATGCTGCCCGTAATTGGAGATATGGTCAGGGTTAATGGCGATTTTGGACCTTTGAGCTTAAAACCCAATGCTATATCTATATGACCCGGCGACATAAAATTCGATTTGATTGTCTTGTCATCTCGCGAAGCATAACCTTTTGTAAATTGGCTTCTTATGTTAAAGATTCCTGAATATGACCATCGGTTCGAGATACTCCAAGATGCTTGATTATTCAGGGTAAATTTATCTTCATTCTTAAACATTTCGCCGTCAATGACATTCATACCATAACGTGCATTAAGTTTGGTATCCATTGTAAAACGGTCAATCTTGTGCGTATAGGAAAAATCAATAGCCAATTTCCCAGTAAAAGAATTTTCACCACCCTTTGCCCAATTATCAAATCCAGCCTGAGTTATGATAAAAGAGACACCTCCATTGACAATGTTACGTTCTCTCAATTGTTTACGACGTTCTTCTCGTTCCAACATTTTTTGTTTGATCAACAAGCTATCTTCAGCTATGGCTTGAGGCTGCTGATCAGATGGAATATATTGTCTGTATTGTGCCATCGAATCTACTGTCAGACATAAAAATAAAGAAAAAAGTGTAACTTTAAAGAATTTCATTGCAAGTCATATTTAAGATATTACGCAAATTTAACTATTTTTGTCGAAAATAAAAACATTTATATGAAATACCTTGGATCACACGTCAGTGCTAGTGGCGGAGTTGAAAATGCTCCACTCAATGCACAAGCAATAGGAGCAAAAGCATTTGCCCTATTTACAAAAAATCAACGACAATGGATCTCGGCTCCGCTGAGCGAGCAGTCAATTGCAAAGTTCATCGATAACTGCGACAAATTCGGATTCTCGGCAGACCATATTCTACCACACGATAGTTACCTGATTAATCTTGGCAACCCAACAGACGATATTCAAAAATCGAGAAATTCGTTTATTGACGAGATGAGACGTTGCCAGCAACTCAATCTCAAGATGTTAAACTTTCACCCTGGCAGTTCATTAGGTAAAATTTCAGACGAGGAGTGTCTTGATCGTATCGCAGAGTCTATAAATTTAGCATTGGCTCAGACTCAAGGAGTTACAGCTGTAATCGAGAATACTGCTGGACAAGGTTCCAATATGGGCTGGAAATTCGAACACCTCGCCTACATCATCGAACGCATTGAGGATAAGTCTCGTGTCGGAGTCTGTCTTGATACCTGTCACACCCACGCATCAGGTTATGATCTATCGACGCTTGAGGGTTGTGAGATTACATTCTCAGAATTTGACCGAATTGTTGGATTTGGCTACCTGCGTGGAATGCACCTGAACGACTCTATTAAAGGTGTTGGCAGCCGAGTTGACAGACACGCCTCGTTAGGTGAAGGTTCACTGGGAATGACTCCGTTTGAATATATTGCCAAAGATTCACGGTTTGACAATATTCCGTTAATTCTCGAGACTCCCGATGAGAGCCGATGGCCTCAGGAAATCTCAATGCTCTACTCACTTGCCAAATAAAAAAAAGACTCCGAAAATTTCGGAGTCTTTTTTTGCACCTATTATTAACTATTTTGTAGTCGTACTTTTGAATCCCTTAGACATTATATCGTAGGCAATTGAAGCTGCGATGAAAATTGATGAGAATGTACCGATGATAACACCGTACATAATTGCGAATACGAATCCGCGAATAACTTCACCACCGAACAAGAAGATTGCCAACAATACAACAAGTGTAGAACAAGATGTATTAACCGTACGAGCCAATGTCGAAGCTACAGCTTGGTTAATGTTTTCACGCATATTACGCTTCGGATAGAGTTTGTTGTACTCACGAATACGGTCGAAGATAACTACGGTATTGTTGATTGAGTAACCGATGATTGTCAAGATTGCAGCAATGAATGTTTGGTCAACTTCCATACTGAATGGCAGCAATCCGTGCAACAACGAGAACAAACCGATTGTCAACAAGGCGTCGTGTGACAACGCTGCAACACCACCGAGAGCCCATTGCCAACGACCAAATCGCACTGAGATATAAATACCGATTGCAATAAGACTGATGATAATCGCGATAATTGAACGAGTCTTCATATCGTGAGCAACAGTTGCACCAACCTTATCCGAACTAATAATACCAAGTGGGTTTGTATCTGCTGTAACAAATTCTTCGAGTGTCAAATTTTGATTTTCATACAATGGCAACAATGCCTTGTAGAACATACCTTCGATTTCAGCTGACACGCCTTCGCCCAAATCGTTATATTTGTATTGAGTAACGATTCTCATTTGGTTAGCATCACCAAATTGTTTTACTTCAAAACTTTCAGTGAACACTTTGCTCATTGCTTCGCGAACTTCGTTAGCAGTCAAATCTCTGTCAAATTTAACTACATAAGAACGACCGCCCAAGAAGTCAACTCCAAATTGCATACCGCGAGTTGCGAATGAAACTAATGAAATAAGAATCAATGTTGAACTAACGATATAAGCGATTTTTCTCTTGCCGATGAAATCGAATCTCACACTTGACAAGAAGTTTTCAGTAAACTTATTCGAGAACTTGATACCTTTTTCTTTAGCCACACGGTAAGCGAAAATCAGACGCGGGATAAAGATTGCACTAAACATAGATGTCAAGATACCGATGATCAATGTTGTAGCAAAACCACGAACAGGACCTTTACCATAGAGCAGTGCGATACCTGTGATCAAAGTTGTAAGGTTACCGTCGATAACGGCAGATAGAGCGTTACCGAAACCATCGGAGATTGATTGAGAAAGACTCTTACCTGCACGCAACTCTTCTTTGATACGTTCGTAGATGATAACGTTAGCATCGACAGCCATACCCATTGTAAGAACGATACCTGCGATACCTGGCAGAGTCAATACTGCATTGATTGATGCCAACACGCCGAACAAGAAGAACAAGTTTGCCAACAAAGCAATATTTGCGATCATACCTGCACGGTTGTAGAAGTACGCCATATAAATCAAGACAAGTGCGAACGCAAAGATAAATGAAGACATACCAGCCTCAATAGATTCTTTACCGAGTGATGGACCAACTACTGTATCTTGGATAATGCGAGCAGGAGCCGGCAATTTACCTGATTTCAACACGTTAGCCAAGTCACGAGCCTCAGCACTTGTGAAGTTACCTGTAATTGAAGACTGACCACCTGTAATTTTTTCGTTAACGCGTGGAGCTGAATAAACATATCCGTCCATTACGATAGCGATACATTTGTCAACATTGTTTGCAGTCATTTGAGCCCAAGTTTCTGCACCTTTAGAAGTCATTCTCATTGAAACGCTTGCATAGCCACCTTGAGTTTGGTCATAAACTTCGCTTGCGTCAGCAACTGCCAGACCGTCCAGCGGAGGAACTCCATTCGGAGTAGTCACTCTGATTGCATAAAGACGGAACATTTCGGGCTGAGTCTTATCTTGTGGATCAAAACGTTCGGGTTTAAATCCCCACATAAATTTAACATCGCGAGGCAAGATTGCCTTAACCTGAGGCATTGAGAGATACTTGTTTACTATCGCAGTATCTGAAGGCAGAGCACTACCGATTGGTGAACCTGGAATTACGTTACCACCGTAAGCCATCGGAACCAATTTTGTAAACAATGGGAAATCTCTTTCCATCATTTGTTGGTCTGCGACTTCTTTTTGTTCACTCATTTCCTGAAGCAATGAATCTGCATTTTCTGCTACGTTTTCTGTAACCTCTTCAGTTGTATTTTGCGTTGCTGCCAATGCGGCTTTAACTGTAGCATTGATGTTTTCGAGAATCGGGTAGAATTCGGTGTTATCATATGTAGTCCAAAATTCCAATGACGCTGTTCCTTGAAGGAGTTTACGCACACGTTCTGGATCTTTAACACCTGGCAGTTCGACCATAATACGGTTTGAACCTTCGATTCGTTGGATATTTGGTGAAGCTACGCCCAAGTGGTTGATACGGTTGCTCAACACGTTGAACGAGTTTTCGACTGCAGCTTCACACTCTTTCTTCAATGCACTGATAATTTCGCTATTTGAAGATGTTGCTGATACGTTTTGGAGCTTTCTCAAATCGAAGATATAGCTCAAACGACCCTCCGGAGCCTGACGTTCGTATGCTTCACTGAACAATGTCAAGTAATCTTTTGTACTATTGTCTTGTTCTTTTTTAGCATCGGCCAGTGCCGCATTAAAGGCTTGATCTTTGCTGTAGTTAGAGAGTGATTTAATCAGATCTTCTACATAGATTTCAAGCATTACGTTCATACCGCCACGCAAGTCAAGACCGAGATTGATCTCGTGTTCTTTGCAGTATTGGTAATCGAACTTGATAAATCCGAGGTTATAAACAGGCAAGTTTCTAACCGAATCCAAATAGGCTTGTTCGCCACCCGGATATTGAAGTGCTTTCTTTTCGACGTTTTTTGTGACCAACGTGAACGAAAGCTGATAAGCACATGCGATAGCTAAAATTATCGCAAGGAATTTAATTGCACCTTTGTTCTGCATTTTGGTTTACTTTATTATGTTATTTATCTTGTAATCTCTTAATTAAAAACAAATTACGCCCCGCTTCTCCACTAAACTGACCATTAATTTCGGATTCGGGCACACTTTTTAGAGTGCAAAGATACATTTTTTTTTGATAGTTATCGCCTTTTTTAAAAAACTTTAGGTTATATTAGCAAAAAATTTTTACAACAATGACTATCGCAACTTCTTCTGTTGAAAAGTTTTGGGTTATCAAATTGGTCGAAAATTTCCTTTGTGGATTGGATATTCCATCTGAAATTGCCCAAACAATAACATTCGTTATGGTTTGTCTAACGCTGATGATTTTGGCGTGGA
>CAJGBR010000011.1 GCA_904501625.1 uncultured Rikenellaceae bacterium | reverse complement strand
AATCCCCAAATGGTAATTCGTCTTGAAGTTTTCGGTTATGGCGAGGCTACTCCTGAGGATATCAAAAAGGGTGAATGGATAATTACCGTAAGACCCGAAAAAACAATGCATCTTGAAACCAGATTGACATATGACGACGGACAATCATCAATGAATGGAATATTCCTTGTAGTGGTTGATGATCATAATAAAGTAGCTGAACTCAAAGCCAACTACAATAAATTGCAGGGTCCAAAGAAAGATGCATACCTCAGAGAACTTGTCGGTGAGAAGTTTTTTGATGAATCTCAACAGAAAATGAGAGAATATAATAATTCAGTATATAGAGGTCCACGAATTACTACGGGAGGTGGCAATGTATTGCAAATGAAACGAGTACGGTGATGAGTGTTTATGGACGAGGGTTTGAGTATATAAAGTTCAAAAGTAATGAACCGCCGAAAGAGGTTAAATAGTTTTAACGTGCCTGTCTGCAAAATGCGACAGGTATTTTTTTCTATTTATATTGATACTTAGTAAATTTTTCTATTTATATTTGCATAAATCAAAACTTAACTTAATATATTATGAAAATGAAAAGATTAATCGTGCTATCAATGATTGCCCTGTTTACCGTGGGTAGCGTAAATGTGGTATCAGCTCAACAAGACAAAAATTCAAAAAAGGTAGTAGCCACAACAGACTTTACTCCTGAAGAGTTGGCTAAGATGAAGAGTGTCGGAGTTACTCCTGATCAAATGTTGGGTATAAGAAAGTCAGGAATGACGCTAGATGAATTTGTTGCTATTAGAAATGCTTCAATTTCTCGCGAAGAGGCAATCACTTTTGAGAATGCTAAACTTTCTCCGAGCAGAACTTCAATCGTTAAACCAGAGTATTATGTTGTCGCAAAGGGCGAGTCTGTTCGTATTAAATGTTTGATGGATTCAAAAACTTTGAGATTTGAGATAAAAGGTGTAGGTGAAGCTACTCAAGAAGATCTAAATAAGGGAGAATGGATCCCGTCTGTAAAACTAGAAGAATCAGGATTCATCAGATACAGAGTAACAAGAAGTTTCGGAAAACTAAATCCTAATGAAGAAGATCGTATAATACCTATGGTAAATGGTTTTTTTATCGTAGTGGTAGATGCAGATAAGATTGGAGAGGTTAGAGCAAAATATAAAGAATTCTCTGATAAAAAGGATTACATTGGTCGTTCGCAATATATAAAAGAGGTTGTAGGTGAAGATTTCTACAACAAAGCTGCAGACGAACATCAAGCTGCACTTAAGGCTCGGTCTCTCTAATATTAAGATATTATCAATATGTAATGAGGGTGTCTCCATTTCGGGACACCCTCGTTCGTTTTAGAACATCGGAATTTTGTAAATCAATCCGACTGAAACACGTTGAGTATGAAAATTTTTTGCACCTAACAGTTCTTTTGCTCTTTCCGAGTAGTCGTAACTGCGACCGACAAAGGTGGCAAAGAAGTGTAGATTACTCTTTTGCAGCGGATAATATTCCAGTCCGCCGATGTAGCCTAACGATGTTCGGTATCTGCCCTTCTCCATCTGGTCAAATGATTTGAATATCGATGATGTTTCGTACATTGCTTTAGCAAATACGGTCAGATGTGGCGAGATTTTGAAATTGACTTTCCATAGCAGTGTGCAGTAATTGGTGTTCAGAGCAGTTCGACCTTCGAGATAGTCTGATGAAAATCCCGACAGAATCTGCTTTTGGTCAATATCTTCGCGAGAGAGCATAAAATCGATATATGTTTGCAATCGTCCAAGTGTAAGTTGTTGACCTGCTGCGAAGTAGTACATAAACCTATTGTTCGATTGATTTGCTATCGTAGCCGACCATCTCAGTTTCAGCAATCCGTCCCAAAACGATGAATTCCAATTAATCGTATATGCCAGCGAGATGTTACTTGGTTTGATTTCATAGGGCAATACACCGTATGTTTCGTCAAACGAGCCGTTGCGGGCATTCAGAATCTGAACAAGCAGCTCTTGATTTTCGTTGAATCTGAATCCGAATGTTACCCCGATCATAAAGTTTGACATATATTCGATCATATTGCAATACTCATATACATCAATAGGGTTAAGGTCGAATTCGAAACCTCCATAGGCTGCACATTGTTTCCCACCGAATATCGAAAACGTTGGAGAGAGTCGGTATCCCACTGCTGCGTAGTCAATCGAGGTGGGTTGATTTTCGTGCAATGTAGGAGTATTGGGTCGGTTCAGTCGTTGACGCCAGCGGTAGTAGATTCTCTTGTTAAGATCTCCCATTGCTTCGATGCGTAGTTGGCGACAATAAAAACCACTCTGTTCGGTATCTCCATTGACCATATTCAGGTCAAACGAGTTCTGAGTATTAAGATAAAGGTTAAATTTGTCATTCCGTTTTTCGAGTGCCGTCAGCCTGTGGAATAGTGACAGTTCATCTTTTCGGTAATGTTTCTGTTGGGCAGATGTCTGCGAGCATATTGTTGCTGCAAGTATCACCATCAAATAGATTTTTTTCATAATATTATCGGTTTAGTATTGCATAAAATATTCTTGAATTTTTTTCCAGTCAGATGTTTTGGTCAGGGCTAACATCAACAATATTCTCGATTTCTGAGGATTCAATTCCTGAGAGGCAATAAATTGATATTGAGCATCATCAATTTCAGCATCAAGGGTTACTGGGCCATTCGGCACACGTGTTGAACGGACAACTTGTATTCCGGCTTGTCGAGCAGCACTTAGTCGAGGAAAGATATTTTTATGAATATTGCCATTACCTACACCTGCGTGGACAATGCCTTTATAACCAGAGTTTATCATAGCATTTACGGCTTCGGGTTGAACACCCGAGTAGCTGTACACGATTCCGACCTTGGGCAGTGAAATCAAACCTGTCACATCAAATGTTGACATTGCAGTATGTACCTTGTCGCTTGACATATTGTAGAATACCTTTCCGTTGTTGACATAGCCCAGGGCTCCGGAGTTTGGTGACTTGAAGGTCTCGACACTGACTGTATTTGTTTTTGTAGCACCGTGAGCTCCAAGTATTTCGCCATTCATTGCGATTAATACTCCTCGTCCATAGGATTCAAGATTTCCCGCAACCACAACGGCGTTATAGAGGTTTAGAGGGCCATCGGCACTCATTGATGTTGAGGGTCGCATCGCACCAGTTAGAACTACTGGTTTGTCGCTTTTAATTGTCAGGTTCAGAAAATAGGCAGTCTCCTCCATTGTATCAGTTCCGTGAGTAATTACAATGCCGTCAACATCACCTCGTGAGAGCAATTCGTTAATTCTTTTTGCAAGTTTCAACCACACCTGGTCATTCATATCTTGCGAGCCAATTCTGACTATTTGTTCTTCGGTGATGTTGGCAATTTGTTTGAGTTGAGGAACTGCTCGAACAAGAACATCAATACCGACAGCACCGGCTGTATAGTTTGTCTGAGTGGCAGACTGACCAGCTCCGGCAATGGTACCTCCCGTCGCCAGAATGTAGATATTCGGAAGTCGGTTTGTAGCAATTGCAGTTGAACTGATTGTCGTAATGACAACTGCAAATAGGGATAAGATTCTGATTAACTGATTTTTCATAGTAATAAAATATTTGTTAATAAATGGTTATCAAAAGGAGTCCTGCTACAACGGCTGTGATTGTAGCTACAAGTCCTGGCATCATAAATGAATGGTTCAAGATGAATTTCCCAATTCGGGTAGTTCCCGTGCGATCGAAATTTATTGCTGCCACAAGAGTCGGGTAGTTCGGAATGAAAAAATATCCGTTAACGGCGGGGAATAGTGCGATAAGTAACATTGGATTCAAACCCAAAGCAATCCCTAACGGCATAAAAGCCCGAACAGTTGCAGCTTGAGAGTAGAGTAGTATTGACATCACAAATAGTGCTGCCCCGAAAAGCCACGGCATCTTTACGACAATTTGTTCGATTGCGGGTTTAATTTGTGTGAGATTACCCTGAATGAAAGTATCTCCCATCCAGGCAATGCCGAATATTGCGACTATGGCCTGCATTCCTGCCGAAAAGACCGAACTGTGTGCAATATTCTCTCCTGATAATCTGCAAGTCAACATAATTATAGCTGCAGCCGACAACATCACAATCTCAATTAATGATGACATATCGAGCCTGAGCATAGAGTCCCCTACTTGAAATATGGGTCGCAGTGACTCGACCGAACCCATAACTACAATAGATGTCATTGCCAGCAGAAATATTGCGATTGACAACAATGCTCGTTTCTGATTTTCGACTGCAACTGATGAGGTTTGGGCATTTGAGAATTCCCCGGATTTCACCCGACGTTGGAATTCAGCATCATCTGTCAACTCTTTTCCGCTTTTAAGGGATAGTATAGCACCTAAGATTACTCCGAGCAGTGTCGCCGGAATTGTAACAGCCATAATATCCCACAACGAAATGTTGAAACCTCCGAGTAGTGAGAGCATCGCTACGGTAGCAGCAGAAATCGGACTTGCCGTGATTGCTTGTTGTGAAGCTATAACCGCAATGCCTAATGGACGTGAAGGTCTGATACCCGTTTCGGTTGCAACCTCGGCAATCACAGGCAGTACCGAATAGGCAACGTGTCCTGTTCCTGCCAGGAATGTGAACAGATAGGTCACTGCCGGACTGAGCAATGTTATCTGGTGAGGATGACGTCTGAGTAATCGTTCAGACCATTTGACCATTAGGTTGAGTCCTCCGGCCGACTGCATAGCAGCTGCAGCTGAAATAACGGCTGCTATCATCAGCATAACATCTATCGGAGGCTGTGTGGGTCGGAGTCCGAAAGCAAAGGTCAACACCCCTAAACCAACCCCGCCTGTAACTCCGAGTCCTACACCGCCCAATCTTGCACCTACGATTATTGCCGTCAGAACGAACAATATTTGTAACAACATCTTTTATGATTTTTTCCAGAGTACGGTATATTCTTCGAGAATGGCAGCTATGGCAGTACCGATTTTTTCATACTCCTCACGATTAAGGTTCGCAAGCGATACTCGGATTGACCATTGCGGACCATCAAATCCGCTGCCGTTGAGCAGTACGATACAGGTCTGTTTAGCCAATCTTACGAGAAAATCTAAAGGATTGTAGTTGTCTTTCAGATATTTTGCAAACTTCTTTCCGTAAAGTCTTTCTGCCCACAGCATAATATCAATCTCGGAGTAATAGCCTGCACGCAGCGGATCATCTTCGATAGAGAATCCTGTTGCCTCCCAGAGCGTAGACAATCTTGAACTGATCATACTCTGCATCTGTTTTCTGTATGCCTGACGTTGGTCAAGCAGAGATGACGAGGCCATCAGAATCATCTGCATCTGTTGAGGAGTCGAGAGTCCGGCTGTATGGTTCAGGGCTACGAGTCTACTGTCTGCGACAAGTCGGTCAATGAATGGCATTTTTTCAGGTTCGAGGGTGATTGTCTGGTAACGTTTGGTCAATTCAGCCTTTTCTGGTTCGGATAATCCTGCAATCAGTTTATCATAGATGTTATTC
This sequence comes from uncultured Rikenellaceae bacterium, assembly GCA_904501625.1. Taxonomy (GTDB): domain Bacteria; phylum Bacteroidota; class Bacteroidia; order Bacteroidales; family Rikenellaceae; genus CAJGBR01. The sequence goes on along the minus strand of CAJGBR010000011.1, from coordinate 31,293 downwards.
TGATTTAGGGCTATAACTGCAAGTCGCCAGCCAGTTGCTCCGAAATATTTCGAAAAAGAGTAGACTCCGATTGTATTCTCGGGTAACTCGGCCATCAATGATCTGAAACCATTGACGTATGGTGCATAAACGTCATCGGTCAAGATCATCAGATTTGGGTTGTCAATCTTTACGATTCGTCTGATTTTTTCGAGTGTAGGTTGCGATATTGCATAAGAGGGAGGATTGCTCGGATTGACCGTAAACAACATTTTGATAGATCTATCTTTCAGTTTATCAATCTCCTCATCGGGATACTGCCAGGTGTGCAGCCCATTTTTGCTTTTGCTGGCAGCCTTTATTTGGATCACATCAAATGAGAATCGCTTCAGTGCGGGAATTTCGATATAGGGAGTAAATATCGGAGTCATCAATGCTATACGATCTCCCTTCTTGAGTAGAAGGTTTGCCTGTAATGAATCGAAGATATAGCACATCGCAGCAGTACCGCCCTCGGTTGCAAACAGATCAAATGGCGTTCTTGGAGCAATACCGCAACACAGTTCGTTGGCAACATAGTGTCGCAGCAGAGGCTCTGCACAATTCAGAATTCTATCGGGCATAGGATATTGATCGCCGATTACGGCTTCGGCCCACTCGAAGATAGTATCCTCCGGATTCATACCTAGTTCCTGTGTGCAATATTGCAGAGTCTTGTCCAACAATTCGGCTCCGGGAGATTCCCGATGATGACTGATGAATAGGTTGAATCTCTGAACGATTCCATCGGGATGAGGAATTCCTGCAATTCCGTCGCGATTGTTCATCGTACGTCGACACTCGTTCAGAGCAAACTCGCCCAGTAGGAAAAATGCTTCACGAGGTTCAGTTGCAATCCAGTTCGGATTACCACGTCCTGCATTCAAAAATTGACAAGAGGCTTTGCGAGTATGTTTGTGTGCAAGTTCGATTAAAGTATTTTTAATTTCAAATGGGCTCATTTTAGCGAGTCGTTCCTCTTTATCTCGCTGGTCACACATCATTTCTAACGGAATTTTGTTTTTACAATCCATAATCAATTCTTTTTATAATGAAAATTTCTTAGAGGTACCATTAAGCCGATTACCAGTCCGAAGATTAAATCTCCTAAGAATAGAATACTCATAGGGACAATCTGGTAGCCAAAATCGGCATTGATGTCAAAGTCTATTATTCCGATAACCATCTCTGAGAGTACGAACACGATAAATCCGTAGCACAATCCTCTGACAAAGAGATTCTTTACCTTACGCAGTCCCAAAGAGATGATTGTCCGATAGAACCAGGTGAATATCTGTCCGACACAAAAATGCAGTATCCAGGCACAACCGATAGCAAGATTCAGCATATATTCGATTATATTCCACGGAGCCATAATGTCCAATCCGAGGCTGCGAATCAGATAGTAATATCCTGTGATTACGCCTGTTGCAATGAAACCTGAGATTAGTGTTTGTAATTGTTTGTCATTCATTGTTGGCAGCTTGTATGATTACAACTTTAAGATAGATTTCAGAGTTGCGAGGGTTGATCGTGATGCTGCTCATACGTTCTTCGCCCTTGTTGGGTTTGACCATAACGTTCACTAAACGGCTACCAAAATTGTATATCGGATTAGTATGAATCCAATTGGTATCGGGTTTGGCCGACCACGCAATGCGTACATTATCATATTTTGAATTTATCAAAACAGCAAACGTTGCTGTATCGGCATCGGATTTCATTCTGATAGTGTCGGGTTTGATCTCAATGTTGACGGGTATCAGTAGCTCATCGTCTGAACATCCGAAGATCAGAACAATTAACCCGATGACAGCAAATAGTCTATAAAAGTGTTTCATAATATTGATTTTTATTCCGAATGGGGATAGGTGCAAAATTCATACCTAATGCAAAAAATGTTGCTCTGATGTTTTGAGGTATGGATTTTGATTAATACACCTGTAAATTTTTAGTCTATGGAACGAGATAAACTAATTAGCAGATTAAACAATCAGAATCCGGAATTGGATTTTATCGTAATAGGTGGTGGAGCAACAGGTCTTGGGATTGCTCTTGATGCAGTTTCGCGAGGATATGATGTTGCCCTTTTCGAGCAGTCGGATTTTACTAAATCGACATCATCTCGCAGTACAAAACTTGTACACGGTGGAGTAAGATATCTTGCTCAGGGAGATGTCAAACTCGTGGTAGAGGCACTGCGTGAACGAGGACTGTTATTGAATAATGCTCCTCATTTATGTCATAATCAACCATTTATCATTCCTTCATATCACGGTTGGGAGGGGCCGTTCTATACGACGGGATTGATGATGTATGACATTCTTGCGGGCAGCCGTTCTCTCGGAGGTTCTCGTTATCTGAGTCGCAATTCGGTGCTGACACAGTTGCCGACTCTCAAGCAGGAGAGACTAAAGGGCGGAACACTCTACTTTGACGGTCAGTTTGATGATTCACGATTGGGGATTAACCTGATGCAGTCGATTCTCGATAGAAATGCAATTGCAATCAACTATATGCAGGTTCAGAAGTTAGAGAAAGATCAGAATGGTAAGATTTGTGGTGTAACGGTTAAGGATCTTATAAATGGCAATTCGTTTAAAGTGATGTCGAAATGGGTAATCAATGCTGGAGGTGTCTTCGTTGATGATATTATGAGTATGGATAAGTCCGACCATCAGCCGATGGTACGACCGAGTCAGGGCGTACACATAACGTTGCCCAAGGAATTTTTGCCTGGAGATGTGGCATTGATGATTCCCAAGACCGATGATGGGCGTGTTTTATTTGCAGTACCCTGGTTGGGCAAGGTAATTGTGGGGACTACCGATACGTTGGTCGACAGACATACACTCGAACCTCGTCCGCTTGATGCGGAGATTGATTTTATACTCAATACCGCAGGTCGCTATTTCCACAAGGCTCCTCAGCGTAGAGATATTCTGTCGGTATTTGCGGGACTCCGACCATTGGCAGCTCCACAGAAGGGCGATAAAAATACGAAAGAAATTTCGCGTAGTCATAAGATTCTCGTATCGCAGAGTGGACTTGTGACGATTGTTGGCGGTAAGTGGACTACATATAGACAGATGGCTCAGGACGTTGTAGACAGATTGGAATCTCTCATTGGAGATACTCCTCGCAGATGCATTACGCGAAATCTGAAAATTCACGGATATAGTGAATCAAATGATCCCACAGATCCGTTGAGTTACTACGGGTCTGACGAACTCGGAATACGAGAACTTATACTCTCCGATTCAACACTTGCCGAGCCTTTGTCTAAGAATTACCCTTACATTGCAGCTCAGGTTGTATGGGCAGTCGAACGTGAAATGGCCCAACACGTTGAAGATGTGCTTGCGCGTCGAATCAGAATGTTGTTTCTTGATGCTCGAGAGTCGATAGAGATGGCTCCGCGTGTGGCAGAGATTATGGCTCGTGAATTACACAAGGGTAAGAGCTGGATTGAGACAGAGATTAATTCATATAAAGCATTGGCGTCTAACTATATAATCAATTAATTATGGAAGTGATCATCGATTTTTTGAGAAAATATCCCGAAATAGCACTTTTCCTGACTCTTGGAATAGGTTTCTGGATTGGCAAATTGCATTATAAAAATTTTACACTTGGGACCGTGACATCTGTACTGCTGGTAGGGGTATTGATAGGTCAGTTGGATATACCGATATCAGGCCCGTTGAAATCGGCATTTTTTCTGATGTTTTTGTTTGCGATAGGGTATAGTGTTGGACCTCAGTTTTTCCACTCGTTACGTAGCAGTGGTGTGCGACAAGTAGTTTTTGCAGTAGTGTTGTGTCTGATTTGTCTTGGAGTAACTTTCGCCGTCGCAAAGATATTCGGATACAATGTAGGACAAGCCGTGGGACTATTGTCTGGTGCCCAGACCATTTCGGCAGTGATAGGTGTGGGTAGTGATATGATTCAGAATTTGAATGTTGATGCTGCACAGCGTCAAGTCTGGATTAATATTGTACCTGTATGTTATGCCGTAACCTACATTTTCGGCACCATTGGTTCGGCTTATATACTCGGTACACTCGGTGTGAAGATGCTTGGTGGTAAGAAACGATTGCAAGAGGCTACCCGTCAATACGAAAAGGACTTGAATAAGTCTGACATCGAAGATGATCCGGCATTTATCAATGCGAATCGACCTGTTGTATTCCGAGCCTATAAGATTCAGAATGAGTGGTTTTCTGTGCCTAAGACGGTATTGCAATTCGAAAACTACATTCAAGAGCAAGGTCGCAGGATATTTGTCGAACGAATCAGACAGGGTGATAAGATTATGGATTCGCAGCCCGAAATGCAACTTGCCATAGGTGACGAAATTGTTTTGAGTGGTCGACGTGAAGAGGTAATCGGAGATGAGAGTTGGATTGGCAGCGAAGTGAATGATAATGAGTTATTAACATTTCCGGCAAAAGACATATACGTAATGCTGACACATCGCAATCGAAAATACAAACGTGTAGAGTTGTTGCGTCGAGAACGGTTTATGCACGGCGTAATGATCAAATCGATATCGCGATCTGGTGTGGAATTACCTGTGCTCAACGGTACCGAGTTGCTGCCGGGAGACATACTCGAACTCGTAGGACTCGAACGGGAGGTCAATATTGCAGCACCTCAAATCGGACACATTGATATGCCGACAATCAAAACTGATATGGTATTTGTTGGGCTTGGAATCTTTATCGGAGGTGTAATCGGAGCCTTGACACTGCATTTTGGTAAAGTTCCGGTATCCCTAAGTACGAGTGGTGGAGCATTGATTGCCGGTTTGATTCTAGGTTGGTTGAGGACAAAAAATCCCTCGTTCGGACGTATTCCTCAGGCATCACTTTGGCTAATGAACAATCTTGGTCTTAATATGTTTATTGCAGTTATCGGTATCACTGCAGGTCCGACATTTATTGAGGGTATAAAACAAGTTGGCTGGTTACTGTTCGTAGCAGGGATATTGGCAACGACAATACCTCTTCTGCTCGGAGTCTGGATTGGTAAACTGATGAAGTTCCACCCCGCAATAAATCTTGGTTGCAATGCCGGAGCAAGAACAACAACGGCAGCACTCGGTGCAATACAAGAATCTCTCTCCAGCACAGTTCCTGCATTGGGTTATACCGTAACCTATGCCGTAGGAAATACGCTGTTGATTTTGTGGGGAATTGTAATTGTACTGATGATGAGTTGATTATTTCACTCCCCAGAACGAACGATCAAGGCTTCTGTAACCGATTGCTTCGGCAATGTGATCGGCTTCGATGTTCTCTTTGGCCGCCAAATCGGCAATTGTGCGTGCAACTTTCAGTATTCGGTCGTGGGCACGTGCCGATAAACCAAGACGCTCCATTGCGCGATTCATCAGCAGGCGGCTTGGGGAATCTAACTTGCAGTAACTCTTCAGATGACGTGACTCCATCATTGCATTGGAATGAATCGTATCTGACTCGAAACGTCGAGTTTGAATATTTCGTGCAGCAATTACACGTTGTCTTATTTGCTCGCTTGACTCGGATTGTAGCGATTCGGCCGTCATCAGTTCAAACGGAACGGGTGCGACTTCGATATGCATATCAATGCGGTCCATTACAGGACCAGATACTCGGCTCATATATCGTGCAATCTGGGTTGGCGTGCAAGTACACTCTTTGGTTGGGTGTCCTAGGTAGCCGCAAGGGCACGGATTCATTGATGCCACAAGCATAAAATTTGATGGATACTCGACCGAATATTTGGCTCGTGCGATTGTAATATGTTTATCTTCAAGTGGTTGTCGCAGCACTTCGATTACGCTGCGAGAAAATTCCGGTAGCTCGTCAAGAAACAGTATTCCGTTGTGTGAGAGAGAAATCTCTCCCGGAACAGGAGATGAACCTCCACCGACAATGGCAACCTCCGAGGCCATATGGTGAGGTGAACGGAATGGTCGGTGGGTAATCAACCCACCTTCGTTGCCGATTTTTCCTGCTACGGAGTGTATTTTTGTAGTTTCGAGAGCTTCGTGTAGGGTCATAGGTGGCATTATTGTCGGGATTCGTTTAGCCAACATCGTCTTACCTGAACCCGGAGTGCCAATCATAATAATGTTGTGTCCACCTGCTGCAGCAATCTCCAATGCTCGTTTTACGTGAGCTTGTCCCCGTACCTCGTTGAAATCGATATCAAATCGTGTCGATTTATCTAAAAATTCCCGTCGAGTATCCACTTGAGTTTTGACCAATTCTTTTTCTCCGTTGAGAAAACCAATAACTTCGGACAGTGAATTTACACCGTATACTTCGAGTGTGTCGACTACGGCTGCTTCGCGTACATTTGCTTCGGGTAGAATCAATCCTCTGAAACCCTCCTTACGAGCCTGAATTGCTATTGGCAGTGCTCCCTTGATAGGGCGTACGGTACCGTCAAGCGAGAGTTCGCCCATAATCACAAACTTATCCAGCAATTTGGAAGAGATTTGTTCACTTGCTCCGAGAATTCCGAGTGCGATTGGTAGGTCATATGCCGAGCCCTCTTTTCTCAAATCGGCAGGAGAGAGATTGACCGTAATTTTTCGTCCAGGCATTTTCAATCCGTTGGTTTCGAATGCGGCACTGATACGATGAAGACTCTCTTTGACGGCATTGTCAGGTAATCCTACCAGAAAGAAATTTACCCCTGTTGAGATATTCACTTCGACGCAAATAGTCGTAGCATCGATGCCAGTCAAAGCACTACCAAAAGTTTTTACAAGCATAGTTTACCCAATCATAGTTTGTGATATAATCTGCGAAGTTACTCTTTTTTGCTGAGAAATTTCCCAGAGTTGAAATTTAACCATCGAAAATAGTCGCGTTCTTTGGCAAAAACATTCTTTTAGGGTTTAAAAAGTTGTATTTCATCTGTAAATTTTGTAACCTTGCAGAAAGATTTAATCAAACTGATTTAAGTGATGGAAACAATTAAGATCTTATGTGAAAACACCAATACGTCTTTCTTTGTAAAGATGGGTACATCTCTGAGTGATTTATTAAATATTTTGTCGTTAAAGAATCCCAACCCATATCTGGCAGCATATGTCAATAATTCTCTTAAAGAACTTACTTACAGAATCTTCGAACCACTGACGGTTCGATTTATTGACATAACCCATTTCGAGGGACAACGCGTCTATCAACGCACACTGTTCTTCATAATGCAGAAGGCAGTCTATGATTTGTACCCAGATAGAAAATTGAGTATCAGACACTCTATTGCCAGAGGTTTTTATGCTGAAATCGAAGGCTTTGACAAAGTGCCAAATGATGTAGTTGATGCCATCAGACTCAGAATGAAAGAGATTATCAATCAGAATATTAGCATTGTTAAGACCCGAATGTTAGAAAACGATGCTATTGAACTTTATGAGAAATTTGGCTTTGATGATAAGATTTCATTATTGAAAACACGTCACCATCTCTATGTTACGGTCTATCTTTTGGCCGATATGCCGGGATTTTTCTATGGAGCATTGTGCCACTCGACAGGTATGATACACCTCTTTGATATCGAACCGTTCTTTAGAGGTATATATATCCGAGTACCCAATAGCAACAATCCCTCTCAACTTGAACATATAGTGCTTCAGAACAAGATGTTCGAAGTCTTTACCGAACATAAGAGATGGGGTGAGATTTTGGGAATATCCAACATCGGTGCGATGAATGAAATAATTCTTCAGAGTCGTTCTCGTGAACTGATACAGGTTTCAGAGGCACTGCACGAAAAATCTTATGCTAATATCGCAGATGTGATCTATAACCGCTATCATAAGGATGGAACGCGTATCATCTTGGTTTCGGGACCATCGTCCAGCGGAAAGACTACATCAAGCAAACGCCTGAGTATTCATCTGGCAGTTTTAGGTTTTAAACCGATGGTTATTAGCCTTGACGATTACTTCCTCAATCGTGAGAATACCCCTATTGACGAGAATGGAGAGTATGACTTTGAGGCACTCGAAGCACTCGATATCCCACAATTCAACAAAGATTTGCTGGCATTGTTGTCTGGAGAAGAGGTAAATATTCCGACATACGATTTTCATACAGGATCGAGAAAGATGGATCCTGCAAAGGTGCTGAAGATGCAGGATCGTTCGATTCTGCTGATTGAAGGAATTCACGCACTGAATCCGTCACTTACGAATCAGATTGCTGAAAATCAGAAATTTAAAATCTATGTCTCGGCACTGACATCTGTTTCGATGGACAATATGAATCGAATTGCAACCACTGATAATCGATTGTTACGCAGAATGGTGCGAGATAACGCATTCAGAGGAACAAGTGCCGTGGATACGATCAAACGTTGGCCGAGTGTTCGTCGCGGAGAGTACAAACACATTTTCCCGTATCAGGAACAAGCTGATGTGATGTTTAATTCGTCAATGTATTACGAGTTGTGTGTGCTGAAACACTATGCCGAACCGATTCTGATGGAGGTTCCGAATAATGTCCCAGAGTATGGCGAGGCTAAGCGTCTGCTCAAGTTTTTGGAATATTTCATTCCGATAGATACTGAGTGTATTCCACCGACCTCAGTGCTCAGAGAGTTCATCGGTGGCAGCAGCTTGGTTTATTAATGACTTCTGATTTTAAAATCTTATCTTATTGTCTGTGACCTGATTAAGTGTTACAGACAATAAGTTTTTTTAATCTGAATTTTCACGTGCGACAGATCTTTTTACACATATTTCTCTGTTATGTATTGATGCTTATCTGTTCGACGGAGCTTCAGGCTCAGCAGATAACGTTGGGATTCTATAATGTTGAGAATCTTTTCGATACGATAAATGATCCGGGAGTCGACGATGGCGATTTTACACCTATGGGTTCGAAACGTTGGACTCAGCTCCGTTATCGCAGTAAAATCAAAATGATAGGCCGAATCATAAGTTCAATGGAATGTGACATAATCGGAGTCTGTGAGGTTGAGAAGCAATCAGTTGTAGAGGATATAGCAAAGGAATGCGGATACGATTTTGTTCATATTGATAGTCGTGATTCGCGTGGAATGGATCAGGCTCTGTTGTTTCGTCCTGAATGTTTTGAGATTGATAAATTTTCATTGACAGGAGAATTGAAACGTGAATTTTTATTGGTAGAAGGTCGAGTCGGTAAATTGCCACTTGTGGTTCTAGTAGTTCATCTGCCATCGAAAATTTCACACCGAAGAGTTTCTGAGAGAGCTGCACTCGAACTGAAGAGAGTAATAGATTCGCTATCTGTTGCCTATAGGTCACATCTGGTTGTTATGGGGGATTTTAATTTAGAACCTAATGATAAGATATTCAAAAAGATACTACAGAATGACAATCTGTTGTTCAATCCGTTTGCACCATTGGCCAATATCGGAAAAGGTTCGATAGTGTGGCATAATCGATTGAAGATGTTCGACCAGATAATGGTCAGTCACACTTTGCTGAAAACATTTGGGTATAAAGCCGAAATATTTGCTCCGAGTGGATTGTTTGAACAAAGTGGCGAACGCAAAGGTTATCCTCGCAGAACATTTGTCGGAGATGATTATGCAGGCGGAGCAAGTGATCATCTGCCCATAAGATTAATCTTGAATCAATCGTTTCATTCGCAATAACATCGTCTGCCGGAAAGAAAATGTAAATGAACAGTTCAAATTTTGATAAAAACTGAAAAAACATTTGTATCTTCGCACACTGATTATTTTTGACGGGAATAGTAATGATTGATATACAGCAGCCTCGCGTAGGTTTTTGCACATTGGGTTGCAAACTTAATTTTTCGGAATCCTCAACAATTGCTCGGGCTTTCGAGCAGGCAGGATACATCAGAGTCGATGCTAATGCACCTGCCGAGGTGTATGTAATCAATACTTGTTCGGTGACTGAACACGCAGATAAAAAGTGCCGAAATCTGATACGTCGTTTGGTCAGAAATAATCCTCGTGCATTAATCGCAGTAACAGGCTGTTATGCTCAACTTAAGCCACGTGAAGTTGCTGATATTGAGGGTGTTGATATCGTTGTTGGAAATAATGACAAAGACCGTATAGTCGAATTGATAAGCCAACTTTCAGTCAAACAAAAGGGTATTATTTATGGATGTAATGCCGATGGTCTTACCGACTATTTTTCGGCATATTCGACTGGAGATCGTACTCGTTCGTTTCTGAAGGTTCAAGACGGTTGTTCGTATAAGTGTTCATATTGTACGATTCCTATAGCGAGGGGAGAGAGTAGAAACGCTCCCATTACACATCTGGTCGAACAGGCTCGCCGTATTGCAGAATATGGCAGCCGTGAAATTGTCATTACCGGAGTCAATACGGGCGACTTCGGACACACAACAAACGAACGTTTTGCCGATTTGATTAGGGCTCTCGATGGTGTAGACGGAATTGACCGATATAGAATTTCCTCGATAGAACCCAATCTGTTGACCGATGAGATTATTGATATCTGTGCAAACTCGTCGAAGTTTATGCCCCACTTCCATATCCCGCTGCAGAGTGGTTCGGACAAGGTGCTAGCAATGATGAGGCGACGATATAATACTAGAAAATTCCGTGATCGAATCGAGGCTGTGCGTCGAGCAATGCCTGATACGTTTTTCGGCATTGATGTTATTGTTGGATTCCCTGGAGAAACGGAAGAATTATTCAGACAAACATACGAATTTTTAGATTCAATCGAACCTACATTTCTGCACGTATTCCCCTTCTCGTGTCGTCCTGGAACCGATGCTATAAATCTGCCGGACAAGGTGTTGCCTCAGGTGGCCGAACAACGAGTGAGTGTTCTGACTGAATTGTCTGGAGTACATCACCGAAAATTCTGCGAGAAGTTTATCGGTCAATCACGCAATGTATTATTCGAAACTTCACGACCAAATAATAAAATGGTGGGATATACGGATAACTATATTCGCGTTGAGGTGCCGTTGAAGTTGGATATGCTCAATAGGATTGTCCCCGTAAAGCTTGTCGAAATCTTGGACGACGAATTTGTCAGGGGTGAATTGTAAATTTGTGACAGAATAACTAAATTCGCAAAAATTTAAGTTAATGGGTATCAGAAAAAAAATAATGCTTGGTTTTACCGCCTTGTGCATCTTGTTATTTTTAGCAGGTGTAGTTTCGGTTTTCGAGTTCGAAAGGCTGGGGCGTAATACCCAAAGTATCTTGGACGTAAATATAAAAAATACCGAATACTCTAAACAGATGCTCGATGCTGTTCAAGAGCAGAATATGGTTTTGCTGCAGATTGCTGCATTCAAGAATCACTCTTATGACTCGTTGCTGTATGCTGCACGCAGCCGCTTTGACGAAGCATTTGATAGTGTCGTAATGCTGAATGGCAGACAACTGCAGGAGGTCGATTCGATATTCACAGCCAATGAGTTGTATAATTCGGTAATTGATCACGCAGTGTTTGAGGCTCAGGATTCGAGTAATATCAATTGGTTTACAGATGTATATAAAACCACCTATTCGTCAATTGTTCGGTCAATCAAAAATTTTATGATTTCGACCCAAAAACGAATGGCTTTAGATACTACCCAACTCGAGAGCAATGCCTATCGTGCGGTTATGCCGAGTATTATAGCTTTGGCTGTCGCCATAATGTTGACAATTGTCTTCGCGACCTTGGTTGATATGTACTATCTCAAACCAATCATCAAAATTAAAAAATCACTACACAGGTGGTTGATGCAGCGGATACAGTACAACGTTACCATCGAAGGAGATAGCGAAATGTCAAAACTCAATGAGTTTATCAAAGAGTTGATAATGATGTCTAAAAACAGAAAATCAGAATAATGCGTTTCGATGTTATCATAAGATATGTCGGATTGGTATTGATATTCAATGCTATATTTATGCTTATATCGGCATTGATATCGATATTCAACAATTGGGATACGGGTTCATATCCGTTGATACTCAGTTGTGCGATATGTGCGATAGCCGGAATATTCCCATTGATATTTGTCGAACGTAATGTGCAGATAACAACCAAAGAGGGATATGTAATCGTAGTAGGTTCGTGGTTGCTCTCTTGTATAGCCGGAATGTTGCCATATATTCTTTGGGGTGGCGAATTCAGTTTTATAAATGCTTGGTTTGAAAGTGTTTCGGGTTATACGACCACGGGTAGTACGATTCTTGTCGACATCGAAGCTCTACCCGCAGGATTGCTTTTTTGGCGTTCGTCAACCCATTGGCTTGGTGGGGTAGGAGTTGTCTTGTTCTCACTTGTAATTTTACCTTCTCTAGGACGTTCGAAGGTCATAATGTCTAATGTTGAATTGTCTTCACTGGCCAAGGAGAATTTCAGATACCGCACACAGAAAATATTGCTGATATTGACAGTGGTATATATCGGATTGACCATATTGCAGACATTGTTGCTCAAGATTGCGGGAATGAATTGGTTTGACTCGGTAAACCACGCATTCTCAACGATTTCAACAGGAGGATTCAGTACGAAGAATCTGAGTGTCGGATATTTCAATAATGTTTGGATTGATGTCATTTGTATCGTATTTATGACGATTGCTAGTATCCATTTCGGTTTGATCTTTTCGACATTTATCCGAAATCAAAACAATATATTCAGATCGGAGGTTGTCCGCTTTTATATTCTCGGAATCATTGCGATGATTGTGTGTCTTGTGCTGAATCTTAAGTTTTCCGGAAATTACGATACTTTCGGTGAGGCACTGAGATTCGGGGCCTTCCAGGTTACATCGGTAATATCAACGACAGGGTTTGCTACGGCCAATACAAACCTTTGGCCACCATTTGCAATCTTGTTGCTGATCTATTGTGGATTCCAATGTGGATGTGCAGGCTCGACTACGGGTGGACTCAAAGCCGATCGTATTCTGTTGTTGTTCAAGGCAATTAGGGCTCGAATAATCCAGCAACAACATCCAAATGCTATTGTGAGAGTAAAATTAGATGGTCTCAGTCAAGAAAATTCATTAATCTCATCGGTGACATTATACATTGTTTTTTATCTGGTATTAACCCTTGTCGGAGGGTTGTTAATTTCACTTACGGGCGAAGATTTGCTGACGTCGTTCAGCTCGTCTTACGCAAGTATGGGGAATGTAGGTCCGGGATTTGGTGCAGTAGGCTCGATTGACAACTATTCGTCATTAACCGTTTTTGCCAAGATAATCTGTACGATGTTGATGTTGTTTGGTCGTCTTGAAATTTTTGGGTTTATTCATTTGTTATTTTTACACTCTTGGCGATGAAATTTACAATCATATCAAAGTTAGTTTTAGCAATCTTGTTGCTGAATTGCGGTATTTGCAATGCAGCGAATTGCAAATTTGCAGAATCGAAAAATGACTCAATATACAACTCGTTACTCGATAACCGTCTGGAGTTCAAGGGCCACGAAGCTCGATTGAACATAGAATTGGATTCTTTGAGAAAGAGCTACTCGGTAGCACCTGATAGCATTAAGGTTGCGTTGAGTGAAAGAATACTCTCCATAGAGAGTCAGTTGTATGAGGTGAGGGCTCAGATTGCTGAGGCTGATTTTAAGATTAATGCCATCGAGCAGAAGAATCTGATGAGTGCAATACGTTGTGATAAGGAGAATCAAGAGACCCCGAATCAACCAACTGAAACTAATTTCAAGAAATCACGTTACTTGTTGGATAACAGATTTTTAATACAGAATCTTCCGATAGAGGAGTTCCGAAAACTGAGAAATATTCAAGAGAACGAATCTCTGGTTAAGGAGCTCGTTGTAGCATTCAAAAATAATTATGCCAAGTTGAACGATCTTAAATTGCAGTATGATAGTGTTAAAACTCAGGCACAGGCTGATAGTTTGTTCAATGAGTATCTGACTCTGACAGCCCAGAGTGTTGAGCTTGAAGATAGCCTGGGTCGGATTTGGATTCCTTGTTACGATACGAAGATCTATGCGTATAGTTACCTGCTGGATAAGATAAACCGTATCGATTTATTGGAAGAATTAAATAACAAGTTGCAAGCTAATCAGGTCTCCTCGGCAGATTATAAAGATGTTCAATCTCAGCAGTTTGCTATGCTTGGCCAACAAAAATCGGCAATACTGAATTATGAATTGACCCTTGCTGAAGTTCTCGATTTGTCTGAGGCTGCAGATTCTCTGAACTCGGAGCATACATACTCGAAGGATTCGATGAATTTGATGTTGCCACGAATCGAGTTGCAACCTCTTGATTTTACGCCATATAGTCGAGTGACCACAACGCCCGAACATCCCTATTCGGTGCGAAATCCGATACCAAAGCACGAAAGACCTCAAGTGCCTGTAATCTATAAGATATTGTTGGGTACATTCCTTAAAGTTCAACCAATATCTATTTTCCGAAAAGTATCACCGCTGAGTTTAGAACGACTTGCCAACGGACGTTACAGATACTACGCAGGCCTATACAAGAATTATGACGAGATGATGGAAGATATCGATTATCTCAAGACTCTCGGATTCCGTCGTCCTGAGCCTGTTGTTTGGGAAAATGGTGAATTCAGAAATCTTGCTGAAGATGTCGGAAAGGCCTATCGTGTCGAATTCAAGTGTAAAGATAATCTGCTAAATGACAAGATTAAAGAGCAGTTGAATTTATTGGCTCAGGGTAAAGAGACATCGCGAGTGAATGCCGAAATGGGTGTAACCTACATCATTGGTATTTTCGAGTCACGAATCGAGGCAATGAAACTTGTTGAGGCACTTAATAAACTTGAAGAGGTGACAGCAAAAGTTTCAGAAGCCGAATAAAAATTATCCCTATGAAATTTGAAATCTACAAGTACCAGGGGTGTGGTAACGATTTTGTCCTAATTGATAATCGCAGTGAAGAATTTCCGGTCGATAGTGATATAGTTAAATGGTTGTGTGATAGACGTTTTGGAGTAGGGGCAGATGGATTGATGCTGCTTGAGAACGATGCCGAATATGATTTTAAAATGAGGTATTTCAACTGCGATGGTGGCGAGGCATCAATGTGTGGGAACGGTGGTAGGTGTATAGTTTTGTTCGCACATCATCTTGGAATAGGCTCTGAACATAAGCTCTTTATGGGTATTGATGGATTGCATCAGGCTCAGATACTCGAATACGATAATAGCCGTGCGGTTGTAAAACTCGAAATGATTGACGTGGATAGTGTTCAGTCAATGGGTGACGATCTGTTTCTTGATACAGGGTCGCCACATTATGTCCATTTTTGTGAAAATCCTGACAATGAAGATGTTGTGGCGTATGGTCGCAGCGTTCGTTATGGCGAATATTTCTTGCAGCGTGGCGGAACGAATGTTAATATGGTACAGATTTTGAATGAAAATGAGCTGTTTGTTCGTACCTATGAACGCGGAGTAGAAGATGAAACTCTGGCTTGCGGAACTGGTGTGACAGCATCTGCCATTGCTGCGACAGTAAAAACAGCCAGCAAGGAAAATCATTGGCACGTCAAAACTCGTGGCGGATTGCTCACCGTCGATTTCGAGAGAGACTCAAATGGCAGATTTGGCAATATACGTTTAACGGGTAGTGCAGTTAGGGTTTTTGCCACAGAAATAGATCTCAATAATTATCAACATTATAAATTAAACTAAAAATGAAATCGCATAAAGATTTCCGTAACTCATTTGATATCAATTCATCAGAAGATTCTCTCAAGAAAAAGACTCGTCTTGAACCTATGAGAAAAAGCAGCCGCGAAGAGAGTCATATGTTTTCAACAGAAGACGAAGATATTGATGCCGAATTATATAATCTCCGAAAGCGAGAATCGGCATTCGATTATTTTGATGACGAAGAATAATCAAACTGATATAAATTGGAAAAATTTACAATTGCAGCAGGTGTTGCATTCAGATATAGCGATACCGAAAAGGGAGATGACAGTGTAATTTTGTTGCACGGCTATCTCGAAACATTAGACGTGTGGGATCAGTGGAGTCAACTGCTTGCCCAACGCTATCGTGTCATATCACTTGATCTGCCGGGGCACGGAATCTCTGAAGTCAAGGGGGATATTCACACGATGAAGTTTCTTGCCGAAACGGTGCACGGTTTGATTGAGAATCTCGGACTGAAGAGGTACTTTGTCATCGGTCACTCGATGGGCGGTTATGTGGCAATGGAGATGATGAAGTATTGGCAATCAGAGATTAAGGGTGTGATTTTTTTGCATTCACATCCCTTTGCTGATTCTGAAAAACGTGCCGAAGATCGTCAACGTGAAATCGAACTGATGCTGAGTGGACGAAAAGAGGTGCTGGTGAATATTAATCCGCAGCGACGTTTTGCCGTTGAGAATTGCAAACGCCTCGAATCTGTTATTGATGAATTGAAAGAGATGGCTTCATTAATAGAAGATGAGGGTATTATTGCGATACTACGCGGAATTTCACAAAGAGGAGATTATCTTGAGATATTTAAGAGTGAGACCGCTCCGAGTTTGTTCATATTTGGGACACAAGATCAGATGATTCCAGCACAAGCTGTTAAGTTGTTGATTGAACAGTTGACTCAGGTCTCGGTTGTCCAACTCGAACACTCAGGCCATATGTCGTTTATTGAGCAACCTGAAGATACCTTTAATCTGGTAGCAGAGTTTATTGATAAAAATAGATAGCACTTCTCTGAGGGATTGGTAAATAAATCTCTCTCCGATGAGAAATAGGAGTTGTGAGAAAAGAGATTTATTAGCGGCAAATGATTTGAAGTCATTGCCGCTTTCTTAATAATTTTGTACATTTGTGGTATGGGAAATCTCTATGCCGATATACTTTTACCGCTGGCACTTAAAGGCTGTCTGACCTTTGAGATTCCCGAACATTTGGAACAAATTGTCAGTCGTGGATTGCGGGTGGTAGTTCCTCTCGGTAAAAGTAGGTTGTATACGGGCGTCGTTGTAGAGGTTCATAATCGCCGTCCGAATTTTCGAGTGATAAAGCAGATTCAATCGGTTATTGACACAATTCCGTTAGTTTCGGATTCTCAATTAAGACTGTGGCATTGGATTGCCGACTACTATATGTGTACAGAAGGCGAGGTGTTGAAGGCTGCAATGTCCAAAGATTTGTTGCCTTCAGGTGAAGAAATCCATAAAATTAAAAGAATATCTGATTCACTGCCAGAGATAGTCTATTGCAAATTTACAGATAGTTTTTCCCCGTCGTTGTTAGAGTCGCTTGTGAGGGCGAAGCGTCAATATGCGATAGCCAAACGACTGTTGGATAATGACAATTGTATGGCTATGAGTGATTTGTTGTCAGACAAGAACGATAAATCGGCACTCAAAACTCTGATTGATAAAAACCTCATAGAGATCTTTAGACAGATGCCTGTGGCGACTGAGATTGCAGCTATGCCGCAATTGAGTGAGTCACAGATTGCTGTAATTGAGAAATTGGAATCTACTCCCGAGAATAAAAATTGTTCGTTGCTTTATGGCGTCTCGGGTAGCGGAAAAACAGAAATATATATCAATCAGATACATAAGTGTTTATCGCAAAATCAAGATGTATTATATTTGATTCCTGAGATTGCGATGTCAGTACAGTTAATTTCCCGTCTCGAAAAAATATTTGGTAACAGATTGATAGTCTGGCATTCATATCTCACCAAGACTACTAAACGTCAGAATTATGCTCGAATGAGTTTGCTCAACAGAGAATCATTGGTCGTGTTAGGAACTCGTTCAGCTCTTTTTTTGCCATATGTCAATTTGGGACTTGTAATCGTAGATGAAGAACACGACTCAAGTTACAAACAGACCGAGCCTGCTCCGAGATTTCACGCACGAGATACGGCAATAGTTCTTGCCCATCAAAACTCGGCACGGGTAATTCTTGGCAGTGCGACACCATCGATAGAGAGTTTTTATAATGCGACATCGGGCAAGTATAACTTGATAGAACTCACAGAGAGATTTGGACAATCTGTTCTGCCTCGGGTGATATTATCAGATATCAGGGTTGCTACCCAACGCGGAGAACGAAATTCCGGATTCAATAAAATCGTGACAGACCAAATTGCCGAGACGCTCTCTCGCAATGCACAGATCCTACTATTCCAGAATCGTCGCGGATATTCATCTTATGTAGTATGCAAAAATTGCAATAAGGTGCAACAATGTCCTCATTGTAATGTATCACTGACTTTGCATTCAAATCAGTTGGTATGTCACTATTGCGGATATAGTGTTCCGTTTCAGGACAGATGTGCCGAGTGCAACGGCGAATTGCAGACAAAAGGTTTTGGTACAGAACGAATCGAGGTTGAATTGGAAAAAATTTTTCCTCAAGCTCGAATTGTCAGAATAGATTCCGATTCGGTGCGTAATATCAACGACTATATTGCCAAGATAAATTCTGTGACACGTGCAGAGGCAGATGTGATAATAGGTACACAGATAATCAGTAAAGGTCTTGATTTCAATAATGTAGAAACAGTTGTCATTATGAATGCCGATAGCCTGTTTTATAATCCTGATTTTCGTTCGACGGAACGGGCATTTCAGATGATTCGTCAGGTAGGAGGTCGTGCAGGTCGCCGATATAATCAGGGAACCGTAATTATTCAAACGGTCAATCCAGACAATACCTCTGTGTTGAGAGCAGCTTCAGGCGACTATTATGCAATGTTTTGTGATGAGTGTAAACAGCGTCAGGTATTTGTCTATCCGCCGTTTTGCCGACTGATTAGGTTGACACTGAACCATTCCGATTCGGAGGTGCTGAATAATGCAGTCCAACAGGTCGAGAACGATTTAAAAGAATTGTTTAAAGATCGGGTGCTCGGTCCGGAATATCCAATCGTAGACAAAATTCGAGATCGCCACAACGTTATGTTCCTGATAAAGACACACCTCGGGAAAGATGGACTTATTCAACGTGCAAATCTGAAAAATATAATGTGTGGTTGGGAGCGACTGAAAGTGCGGATAATTGTTGATGTCGATCCAGTTTAATCGTACGAATAATCAATTCGAGATATAGTTTCGATAAGAAAAAAACGTATGTTTTTTCGCTTAAAGTAACATCTGTTTCATTTTTTTGTTACATTTGTAAGACAATTTGTATCATCGGATTTTTATGGAAACTATCTTTAATCACAGATCTATCCGTCAATTTAGTGACAGATTACCTGATAGTGATGTAATTAACAAGATGCTCACCGCTGCAGTCCGTGCTTCAAACACGGGTAATATGCAGGTCTACTCGATAATCGTGACTACCGATTCAGACCTCAGAACTCAACTCGCATCGTGTCATTTTAATCAACCTGCCTCAAAGGCTCCCTTGCACGTTACGTTCTGTGTCGATGTCAATCGATTCTCGAAATGGTGTAGACTCAGAGATGCTCAGCCCGGTTATGATAATTTCTTGTGGTTCCTGTGCGGAGCAACCGATGCTCTGTTGGCGTCACAGAATTTTGTGCTCGAAGCCGAACACAATGGTCTTGGAATCTGTTATCTGGGCACTTGCCTTTATAATGCTCGCAAGATCTCAGAGATTCTGAAATTGCCCAAAGGCGTTATTCCCGTTGCCACTATTGCTGTGGGGTATCCGATTGAAACTCCGGAGATTACTGATAGATTGCCTCTCGAAGCAGTAGTCCACTACCAGACCTATTCGGACTATTCAGATGAGGATATTAATCGTCTGTGGCACGAACGCGAAAATTCGGATGAAACATCAAAACTGCTGGAAGTAAATCAATTGCCCAATCTTGCACAGATTTTTACCCAGAAAAGATATCCCGAAAAGGATAATGTTGCAATATCCGAAGAACTAATTTCACTGCTTAAGGAACACGGATTTATGAACTAATCCCTGACTCAATATGAAAAACAAAAGGCAATTCCGAGAAATTCAACGTTTGAACCTTAAGTGGTTGTTGCTTACGGCCGTAGTGGTATTCATACCGCTTGTAGTAATTTTGTATCAGGGAACTCCGTTAACATTTGTCTATGTGATGTTAACCATTATTCTTCCAATTGTAATTCTCTATTTGCTGTATGCAATTAGACTCAAAACGATTATTGATCAAAGACGAATCAGAATAAAATTCTTTCCGCTTGCAAATCGCAATATCTCCTGGGACGATGTCGAAAGTGTTGAAATCGTAAACTACGGATTCGTCGGTTGGGGAGTGAGGAAATCTCCGAAATGGGGAATTGTCTATAACACTCACGGACCATCAGGAATGTTCGTGAAACTCAAAAGTGGTCAGCAGTTGGTGATAGGAACCCAACATCCGGATACAATGAACCGCTTCTTGATGAATTGTATCGAAATCGAAGAGGTCTGATTTATTTAGATAAAATATAAAAGTCTGAAAATAACTATTAACTTTGTCCCACGAAACAGTTAAATTCAATATATGGAACTCAATAAACTTACGGCAATATCTCCGATAGATGGTCGTTATAGAAACACTACAGATGCTTTGTCCGATTATTTTTCGGAGTATGCACTTATCAAGTATAGAATCCTTGTTGAGGTAGAATATTTTATCGCATTGAGCCGAATTCCACTTCCTCAACTTGAATCATTGAATGAAGATAATTTCGAACAACTGAGAGATATTTACCGAACTTTTACGGTCGAAAATGCACAAGCTGTAAAAGAGATCGAAAAAATAACTAATCACGATGTCAAGGCTGTCGAATATTACATAAAGGGCGAAATGGAAAAACTCGGACTCAATGAGTATAAAGAGTTTGTACACTTTGGTCTGACATCTCAGGATATAAACAATACGGCGACTCCCTACTCTTTGCGAGATGCAGCACATCAGGTCTATTATCCTCTGCTTGATGAGGTCGTAACTACGTTGAAATCTCTCGCAGAACAATGGGCAGATGTGCCGATGTTGGCTCGAACTCACGGTCAACCCGCTTCACCAACGCGACTCGGTAAAGAGATTATGGTGTTCGTAGATCGATTGAATAAACAAATCGAACAACTTAAGGTTATTCCTTGTCCTGCTAAGTTTGGTGGTGCAACAGGCAACTTCAATGCACACCACGTTGCATTCCCTGAAATTGATTGGATCGATTTTGCAAACCATTTTGTCGGTGATATATTGCACCTTGATCGTTCGCAGATTACGACACAAATCGAACATTATGATAATCTTGCTGCAATTTTCGATTGTTTCAAAAGAATTAATACAATCTTGATTGACTTGTGTCGGGATATCTGGACCTATGTCTCAATGGAGTATTTCAAACAGAAAATCAAAGCAGGAGAGGTGGGTTCATCAGCTATGCCACATAAGGTTAATCCGATTGACTTCGAAAATGCCGAAGGAAACCTGGGTATTGCAAATGCAATTTTCTGCCATCTTGCTGGTAAACTCCCTGTGTCGCGACTCCAACGCGACCTGACAGACTCAACCGTACTCAGAAACGTAGGTGTTCCGCTGGCACATACAATCATTGCTATGAAGTCTGTGCTCAAAGGTTTGGGTAAACTGATTATTAATCCAGATGCTATTGATGCCGATCTCGAGCGAAATTGGGCAGTGGTGGCTGAAGGTATTCAAACTATTCTCAGACGCGAAAATTATCCGAATCCCTATGAAGCTCTCAAAGCTTTGACCCGAACAAATCGTGCGATAAATAGGGAAGATATTGCAGCCTTTATCGAACAACTCGATGTTCGTGAGGAGGTTAAAGAGAAATTACGTGCACTCAGCCCCCAATCTTATACCGGAATTTTTAAAATGTAATAACCAATTAATTGATAACTATGGGATTCCTTAAAGAATTTAAAGATTTTGCCGTTAAAGGTAATGTAATGGATATGGCTGTCGGTGTAATCATCGGTGGTGCATTCGGAAAAATCGTAACATCTTTGGTGAACGATATCTTGATGCCTCCTATCGGAGTAATTATGGGCAACACTAATTTCTCTGATTTGAAGCTTGATATCTCTGCTGTAAGAGATGCCGTAGGTACAGGAGTTGAAGCTGCTGAACCAGTATATTGGAATTATGGTGCCTTTATCCAACAATGTATTGATTTCATTATTTTGGCATTCTGTGTATTCCTGATTGTCAAACTGATGAATCAACTCAAGAAGAAGAAAGAAGAACCGGCTCCAGCTCCGGCACCGGCTCCGGAACCAGAACCAACTAAAGAAGAAATTCTGTTGACAGAAATTCGTGACCTGCTTAAGGAAAAATAGGTCACAGAGATAGAAATTAATGTGAGGGTGTTCGTCTTTTCGGACACCCTTTTTTAATGACTATATAAAAATAAAAAGAGGAAATCCTTCGTAGGATTTCCTCTGAATATAAAGTTACATAAACCTTAGTCAGCAACGCTTGGCATTGGTTTTTGATATTCACCTGCGAGCAATTTGCCGCGGATAGCTTCGAAACATTTCAAAGTGTAGTCAACATCTTCTTGAGTGTGGACTGCAGTAGGAATCAGTCGAAGGATAATTTCACCGCGAGGAATTACAGGATAAACTACCACTGAGCAGAACAAACCGTAGTTTTCTCTCAAGTCGTAAACCAAGTTTGTAGCCTCTTCAACACCACCCTTCATATAAACCGGAGTAACAGGTGAGTTTGTAACGCCGATATCGAAACCACGTTCAGTCAAACCGTTTTGCAATGCACGAACGATAGTCCAGAGTTTTTCTTTGAGTTCAGGTTTTTGTTGCAACATATCGAGGCGTTTTTCAGCACCCAGTACCATAGGCATAGGCAGTGACTTAGCGTAGAGTTGTGAACGCATATTGTAACGCAGATAGTCGATAATATATTTTTCAGATGCAACGAAAGCACCGATTCCAGCCATTGACTTAGCGAATGTACCGAAGTGAACGTCAACACCATCTTCAACACCGAAGTGTTCCGGAGTACCTGAACCAGTTTCGCCCATAGTACCGAAACCGTGAGCATCGTCAACCAGCAGGCGGAAATTGAATTCTTTCTTCATAGCGACGATTTCGTCGAGTTTGCCGAGGTCTCCTTTCATACCGAATACACCTTCAGTGATAACGAGGATACCGCCACCTGTTTGAGCAACGAGTTTTGTTGCACGTTCGAGTTCTTTACGGCAGGCGTCCATATTGTTATGTGGGAATACGAAACGTTTACCTGTATGCATTCTCAGACCGTCGATGATACAAGCGTGAGCTTCCGAGTCGTAAACTACTGCATCGTGGCGAGTCAGCAGTGAATCGATAATAGATGTCATACCTTGGTAGCCGTAGTTCAACAAGAAGCAGTCAGGTTTGTGGCAGAAATCAGCCAGACGACGTTCGAGATGTTCGTGGTATTTAGTTTGACCGCTCATCATACGAGCACCCATCGGAGCAGCCATACCGAATTCTTTTGCTGCATCAGCATCAGCTTTCATTACTTCAGGGTCGTTAGCCAGACCGAGGTAGTTATTAAGACTCCAATTGAGCATTTTTTTTCCACGGAAAGTCATATGCGGTCCGATAGGACCTTCGAGTTTCGGGAATGAGAAATATCCGTGACTCAATTTGCGGTATTGACCAATAGGGCCACCGTCATTTTGTTTGATTCTATCAAAAATATCCACTGTAGTAAAATTTTGGTTTTTAATCGTTTAATGTCTTGTGTAGTAGTTTAAAGCCACCACATACCATATTGCTCTGCAAAGTTATTTAAAAAAAATCAGAGGTAAAATTTTACGACTTGTTTTTGATAAAAATACGCATTTAGACTTACTGCTTCAAAACGATTATCAGCGTAATGTTATAGAGTAAGATTCCACAAGGAAGTAGTTGCAGTAATAATCTTGCGAATCTGTATTCGTTCCAGTTAAAGTAGCAAGAGAGGATCAATGTCAGGGGAACAGAGTTCAGCAGTAACATTTGGAGTCCGGAACTTGGAACGGTGAATGTTAATGTAGTGATTGCCAGTAATTGGAATACCAACAGATTGAAGAATTTACGTTGTCTGCGGCGGGCATAACGTAGTTGGTGTTGGTATGTAACGATGGCTATTACTGTAGCGGTGACAAGTGGCAGTACGGAGACTATCAATACGGATAGTCCGAATCTGTTGGACAGCACTAACCATTGGTCTATTGGCAGTGATAATGTGGTGGTAAAACTTGCCAGCAGTTTCGTGGGAATTGTCGAAAATGAATACCCGATAATCCAATGGTAATAAGAGTACAGAAATAGCGGAATTAAAAAACCGACTATTGAACAGAATAATTCTCTAAAGCTTCGGTTCAGCACAGCTACTGCCAGTAGAATGGTGATAAATGTTACGGCAGAGGGGGTGTAGCATAATGTCGAAATTGCGGTCAGAATCGAAGCGTAGAAGAACTCTTTGATTGAGTTGCTGCGTTTGAATCCGTCGAACAGCAAATTAAAGATTATGATTTGCAACAGGCTCAATGTCAGTGTTAATATAGAACCTGTTGCCGAGAAGATGCCTGTAGCGACGATTGGGAAAATTATTGTCGGCAGATATGATCTCTCATCGAAAATCATATTTTTCATTGCAGTTCGTGTGATGAGCATTGCAGTGACAAAGGTCAACAGCAATCTCAGTGGAATCACAATCCAACCGGCCCAATTATCACTTGCCGAGAATGAAGTGTTGATTGGTAGTTGATTGGAATACAGACACTGCGAACCAGCATCGTTGATAATCCACGAGGCAGAATCCGGAGACAATACGACATTCTTCAACTCGAATATTGCGAATAGCAATACCAAGAGCAGAATCGACAAAATAAAATTCTGGTGAAACTTCATCACCCGAGGTTGTGTATGTGTTCTAAAATCCTAAATCAGATCTTTTGTGATATCACGTCGGTAGTACATATCTTCGAACGATATCTTTTCGATTTGGGCATAACTTTTGGCTGCACACTCCTGAATCGAATCACCCAAAGATGTTACACAAAGCACACGACCTCCGGAGGTGTAAAGCACTCCTTTTTCGAGTTTTGTACCTGCGTGATAGACAATGCTGTTTTCGACTGAGTTGACACCTTCGATTGTCAGACCTTTGCGGTAGTCGCCAGGGTAGCCTCCCGAAGTACACATTACAGTAACAGCTTTGAGAGGGGATATAATTAATTCTTTTTTATCCAAAGATTTAAAAGCGATTCCTTCGAATAGGTCTATAATGTCAGATTCGATTCTCGGGAATACGACTTCACTTTCGGGGTCGCCCATTCTGACGTTGTATTCGATGACATACGGTTCACCGCCACAATTCATCAAACCGAAGAATATAAATCCGTTATATTCGATTTTATCTTCAATCAGACCATTGATTGTAGGTTCGATGATTCGGTTTACGACCTTGTCCATAAATTCTTTGTCGGCGAACGGAACGGGTGATACTGCACCCATACCTCCTGTGTTAAGACCTTGATCGCCTTCGCCGATGCGTTTATAGTCTTTTGCCTCAGGCAGCAGTTTATAGTTCTTGCCGTCAGTTGCTACGAAGACTGAGAGTTCGATACCTGAGAGGAACTGTTCGATGACGATGCTGTTCCCTGCCATACCGAATTGACCGCCGAGGATCGTTTTGACTGCATTTTTTGCAGATTCGATGTCGTTTTCAATCAGCACACCTTTGCCCGCAGCAAGACCATCTGCCTTAAGCACATACGGTGCCTCGAATGTTTCGAGAAATGCACAAGCCTCATCTGCTTTGTCTTTTGTGAACGATTTATAGGCTGCCGTCGGAATGTTGTGTCTTACCATAAAATCCTTTGCAAAGGATTTACTTCCTTCGAGTCGAGCACCAGCCATTGTTGGTCCGATAACCGGAATATGATAGATATCCGAATCGTTCTGGAAGTAGTCGGCAATACCTTTAACCAGTGGTTCTTCAGGTCCAACTACTACGAGATTGATATTATTCGAGATGACGAATTGTTTGATTCCGCCGAAATTCACAGGCGAAAGATCAGGTACGTTGATGCCACACGAAGCCGTGCCACCATTGCCTGTTGCAATGTATAGTTTTGAAAGACGTTGGCTTTCAGCTATTTTCTTTGCAATTGCGTGTTCTCTGCCACCTGAACCCAAGAGCAGAACGTTTACTGCGTGGGGTAATTTCATAGTCTTAACAAGAATTTGTTTACGACAAAGGTAATGATTTTGCACAAAAAATCAACTCTGCGGGCTCTGTTTTTGTGAAATTAATTTGAGAACCGCAGAGTTGTAGCTATTTGTGAATTTATATTTTATTCGAACAGAGCCTCAATTTTCTCAAGGCACTCTTTGGGATCGGGATCGATCGGGAAGACAAGAGATGGTTTGAGGTAGTGTAATGTTTTGCCATTCTTGTAGAGTTTTTCACCGCCACCCGTTACGTTGAGCATAATGATAGCTTCAGGGTCGATAACTCTGTTTTCGATGCATTGAATCAGTGTTGCGAGGGCGACTCCTGCTGCCGGATGAATATCCACGCCTTCGGTCTCTTCGAATAGTTTTGCTGCTTGTTCAGATGACATATTGTCTGCACAAAGAATTGTACCGCCGCTATCACGCAGTGCATCATAAAGACCTCCGTTGATTGAATATGGCGGACGTCTGTTTGACAAAACTTTGGCATCGATGATGGATGCTGCGATGCGGGCAGATTCGTCGCTGAATGGCAGCAATGCGCGAGAGTCTTCTTTCCACGCATCATACATCGGAGTAAATGGAATATTCTGAGAAACAATAAGTTTCATTTTATTATTGCCAAATCTGCCATCTTCGATCAATCTCATATTTGCTTCCCACGCAGCGATTGCACCTGTACCGCTTCCTACGGCTTGAAAATAGTAATCCGGAATACGGCCAATAACTTCAGCTGCTGAGAGTACGGTTGTTGCCATACCATCGCGACGTGCAATATTTTTTGCTCCACCTTCGGCGTAGAATTTCGGAGATTTGACTGCTATATTTCCAAGATTGATTGCGTCGAAGTAATCGCTGCCTCGTTCAGAAACCACAAGTTTTACACAGTCGTTCAGCGGAGCATCAAACCAGAGTGCATCGATATTGTCTTCTGGAACGGTCAGTAACAACGGAATGTTATTATCAGAGCAGACCTTTGCAAAGGCACGAGCCGTATTCCCTGCCGATGAGACAACCAGGATACGTTTATCTTGCGGATCCATTCTGCCACCTACACTATACGCTTCAGTCTCTTTGAACGAGCAGGTGGTCATATTTGCTCCGATTTCGGGATTGTAACCATTGAAACATATATACAGATTTTTCAGGCCCAAACGTTCTGCCAGAGCTTTGCTGCGATATGTGACCGGAGCACTCGAATTTTTCAGTTTACGGCGAATTGGTAACCAGTCAGCGAATCGGTAGATGCCTTCGCTTTTTTCTCCGAATCGGATCTGTTTCTGTTGGTAGTCGGCACGAATGAGTGATGGTGACTGGCTGTCGGGTGCATCAAGTGTCCAACCTTGGTCGTCAAATGTGTGACCATCGTGAACATTTATGAGTCGATAATTAGTCGGGTTGAAGTTTTCCATATTGTCAACGGTTTTTATCATTTGGTGCAAAGATTGCATTTTTTTTGTTAATTGCCAATACGATTAAATACTCAATTTGAGAATTTTACGACTGATAGACTGAAAAATTGTTACACATTTGTAAAATCTCAAAGTTTTTAGTATCTTGCACGCTAATTTACAGAGGTCCTGATTTTTTTAATGTAAAGTCTTGATGAGTATGAACGAGGAACGTCCCACTAAGATGCTTTATACGATGGGCGAAGTGGCAGAAATGTTTGACGTTAAGCCATCGTTGTTGCGTTTTTGGGAGAAAACCTTTCCGATTTTAAAACCACAGAAAAATAAAAAAGGGAACAGGTTATTTACTGCGAAAGATATTGAAAATCTGAAAGTTATATATCATCTTGTAAAGGTTCGCGGAATGACCCTCGAGGGTGCAAAACGTCAGCTTAAACAGTCGCGAAATGAGGTCGAACGTGATGCTGCAATAATGGAACGACTTGAGATGATTCGTGCAGCTTTGTTACAGATTAAGACTGAATTTAAAGATGCTGAAGAAAAGATAGTGTCGGTTGAACCAGAGAAGCAATTTGTTGATACCGAGGGACAACTATCTGAAATCGAGGAGCCTCAAGCAACTCTACAAGCGGAGGTACAAGTTGAATCTCAACCTGAACAAGAATTGACATTGGCAAGTCTGTTTGGTGAATTGCCGCCACCAGCACCAGAGGTGAAACTCGAAAAACATAATCCGAAGACGATGTCCGAATTCAAGAAAATGCAGAATGAGAAAATTCGTAAAAATCTTGTGCCGGTAGATGCTCCGAGTATAACGGGATCGTTATTCGATAAAATCGATAAAGAATAAACCTTAATTGTCTTAAATCATAATACAATGATTGTAAGAGATATAGTATCCTTAATTGAAGAACTTGCTCCGGCTCAGTATCAGGAGAGTTATGACAATACGGGATTGACCGTCGGAGATCCGAGGATGGAGGTTAGCGGAATTGTCTTGTGTCTTGATGTGACCGATCAGGTGCTTGATCAGGCTTATCATAGTGGTGCAAATATGGTTATTTCACATCATCCACTGGTCTTTAAACCATTGAAACGTCTGACCGAATCGAATCGCCCTGAACGTCTTGTAGCCAAAGCAGTCAGATATGGGATTGCTCTGTATGCGTGTCACACGTCATTGGATGCTGCATACGAGGGCGTTAGTTGGAGAATGGCACATATTCTTGATTTGCAGAATATTCGTACACTCGAACAACGTGATGGCGAGTTGAGAAAAATCGTAGTGTATGTTCCTGAAAGTTATGCCGAGCAGGTGCGTTCTGCAATGTTCTCGGCAGGTGCCGGTGCAATAGGCCGTTATGATCAGTGTAGTTTCAACAGCGTCGGTTGTGGAACATTTCGTGCGGGTAAGGGGTGTGAACCCTACATCGGCGAGATCGGTGTCAGAGAAGACACTGCTGAGGTTAAAATCGAAACAGTTGTGCCGCGACATCTGTGTAACCGCGTTGTGAGAGCTGCACAGAAAGTTCACCCCTATGAGGAGATGGCTTATGACATCTATACGTTGAATAATGTTGCTGAAGGAATAGGTCTGGGTGTAGTGGGTGATTTGCCTCAAGAGATGCCGATAATGGATTTTATCTGTGAAATCAAAAAACGATTTAATTGTGAACATATCGAGTTTAATGAACCACACTGTGAAAAGGTTCGTCGAGTAGCAATGTGTGGCGGTTCTGGAGCATCACTAATTCAGGATGCGGTGAGCAGCGGAGCCGAAGTTTTCATTACGGGAGAGATGAAATTCAGCGAATTTTTTGATGCAGAAGATGCGATTACAGCGGTGCGAATAGGTCATTATGAAAGTGAAATTTGTGCTGTTGACATTTTATTTGATTATCTTACGAAAAAAATACCTAACTTTGCAGTTCGCAAATGTGAGAAATCGACAAATCCGATTAGACATTTGTAATCAACTATCAAAAGAAAAATTTATAGGATATGACAAGTATAGCAGCTGTTAAACCTGGTGAATCAATGGATTACACCACTGAAGAAAAGATCAAGGCTCTTTATGAACTTCAAAAGATCGATTCGAAGATAGACGAAATCAACAAGATTAAGGGTGAACTTCCTCTCGAAGTTCAAGATCTCGAAGATGAAATCGCAGGTCTTGAAACTCGTATCGCCAATATTATGAGTGACATTGATGAGTTGACTCGTAATACCAAGACTAAAAAAGAAGAGATCGAAAAGGCTAAGAGTTTGATTGCCAAATATGAGGAACAGGAAAATAATGTACGTAACAATCGTGAGTACGAATCTTTGGCAAAAGCAATCGAGTTGCAGAAACTTGATATCGAATTGTTTGAAAAGAGAATCAAAGAGTATAACAACGATGTGAAAATTAAGAAAAAATTGGTCGAAGAGGCTAAGAGTGTCGTTGAAGGTCGTATTGTTGATTTAAAGAGCAAACAGGAAGAACTCGAAGGAATCGATCGTGAAACAGCGAAAATAGTTGAAGATCTGACTAAAGAATCAGAACTCGCAGCCGAAAAGATTGATTCACGTTTGCTCACTGCATACAGAAGAATCAGAGGCAATGCACGCAATGGTCTTGCTGTTGTGACAGTTAAGCGTGATGCTTGTGGAGGTTGCTACAACCGTATCCCGCCGCAACGTCAGTTTGATATCAGAATGAGCAAAAAGATTATTGTATGCGAATATTGTGGCCGTATTCTGGTTTCAGATTTGCTTGATAGCGAAGAATAGTTTGATCGAATATAAAGGAGGGTGTCCATAAATCTATTGGACACCCTCTTCTATTTTATACGAACGAGATGCTTAGAACGGCAAATCGTCGATATCGTCTGCAGGCGAAGTTGATGGAGCAGAATATTCTGGAGCAGAAATTGGAGGAACTCCACCTGAGTATGCAGCCGGAGATTCTGCCGGTTGTGCAGCCGGAGTGGTATTTGCAACTTGAACTCTCCAAGCACGAACTTCAGTATACCATCTGCCGTTGAATTCTCGAGATTCGATATTGCAAGAAACGGTGACTTTCTCACCCTCATTTATTTTAGCCGCATCTTGAACTTTATCTCCCCAGAAACTAACGCACAATTTGCGGTTGTAATCTCCGGGAAGTTCGAAAATCAAATCTTGTTTAGACCACTGTCCGCGAGCTGATTGCCCACTAACGGGAGCACATTTGCGAATCAATATTCCTTCAAAGTCCATATATTACTCTTCAATTATAACAATTTTTTCAATTAAATCACCTTGTCTGATATCGTCCAGGACATCAAGTCCTTCGTATAGTTTACCGAAGCAGGTGTGTACTCCGTCAAGGTGAGCTGTGTTTTCACGGTTGTGGCAGATGAAAAATTGAGAGCCGCCAGTATTTCGTCCTCGATGAGCCATTGACAGAACACCTCGGTCGTGATATTGCATTGTTTTATCGGTCTCACAAGGGATTGTATATCCAGGGCCGCCTGCACCTGTTCCCAGAGGACAACCTCCTTGAATAACAAATTCAGGAATAACTCGGTGAAAAGTTAAACCATCATAAAAGCCAGATTTGGCAAGTTTACAAAAGTTATCTACGGTGATGGGAGTATCGTTTTCATACAACTCTACCTTCATAACACCCTTAGGTGTAAAAATTTCAGCACGTTTCATACTATCAATTATTTATTTACGAGTACCACAAATTTACATATTTTTT
>CAJGBR010000010.1 GCA_904501625.1 uncultured Rikenellaceae bacterium | reverse complement strand
TTGACTAAAGTCCCTCTGTAATTACCGTGTCCAGGGTGAACGACCATCCCTGCAGCTTTATTGACAACAATGATATCATCGTCTTCATAGAGAATATCAAGTTGAATATTTTCGGGAATAATTTCAAGTTGCACGTGTGGATACGGCAACACTATTGCAATTTGGTCAAGTGGTTTTACCTTATAACTTGATTTTACTGCGACACCATTCACTCTGATACAACCGGCATCTGCTGCTGTCTGCACCCGATTACGCGAAGTCGCTTCAAGTTTTCGAGTCAGGTATTTATCAATTCTTTCGAGAGCTTGACCACGATCAACTGTCACCGAAAAGTGTTCATACATCTCTTCGGCACTCTCGTTCTCATCTAATGAGAAATCGTCTTGATCAAAAGAATTTCGCATTTCGAACAATTATTCTTCCGTAGCAAGTGAGTCTGCTTTCAAGAGTTCTTCCATTCGTTCCTTGTGCAATCTGTCACTTTCGGCAACGCCACGTTTAACCTTTTCGTTATCTGTGGTAATATAAAGGTCTATTTTTTCACCATAAGAAAGTTCGAATGCCTGGTTAGGTTCTTGTTTATAGACACAACATTCGTTCAGATTTGCTGCTGTAACATCAACATCTCTCATAATTGTACCCACATTATAGCCGGCTTCCCAAAGTGCACTCTTTGCCTCTTTGAGTGAAGATCCAACAACTTTAGGTACGATCGGAGCAGTCTCTGTATCAGGATTAAATCCGACTTGCAAAATCATACCCGAACCTATTTCTGCTTCAATTTCAGAACCTTTTTCGATTTGTGAATCCTTGTAGTATTGGGCAATGACATTATTAGTTGCCATATCTTCTACATATTCGAGGCGTTCGATTTCGAATCCTGAAGTTATCAGAATGTTCTTAGCTTGTCGAAGTGAGTAGCCTGCTACATACGGAATTTTTGCTTTTCTCTGATTATGAGAATTTATAGTCAGCAGAACACGACGTTGAGATTTTACTCTTGCACCGGCTTTGGGCAATTGATCAAGGACTACCCCGCCCGGCATTCCCACAACGTACAGCGAGTCAAAGATTTCGAGTTGTAGTTGTGCGTGTTGAGCTGCTTGTTTTGCTTCGTCAAAACTCATCGCAGAGAAGTCCGGTACAGTATAGACTTCTCCGTGACGAGTGATATATCCAAGCGAAATTTTCAACAAAAACACTCCGACAATACCGATACACACTGCTAAAATTACATTGCGTGTCAATAACTTAGTCAATGAATTATTTTTGATTTCGCTAGCCATATGTCAAGTATGAAAATTAAATTAGTCTTCCTCTTCTTCAGGATCTTTCATATTTGTGTAGACGTTAGTCACGTCATCATCTTCTTCGAAACGTTCGATCATTTTGTTAAGAGTTTCGCGTTGCTCTTCGGTAACATCTTTGGTATCAACCGGGATACGAACGAATTCGCCACTAACAATTTCGATAGAATGTTCGTCCAGATAGCTTTGGATTTTGTGATATGATTCGAATGAACCATAGATGATGATTGCGTCGTCTTCTGCAAAGATTTCGTCGGCACCAAAGTCGATCAGTTCGAGCTCAAGTTCATCCGGATCGGCAACAGTTGCAGCACTCACTTTAAATACACATTTGTGGTCAAACAAGAAAGAAAGTGAACCCGTTGTACCCAAAGTTCCGCTAAACTTATTGAAAACACTTCTTACATTAGCAACAGTACGAGTGTTGTTATCCGTAGCAGTTTCGATAACCATAGCAATTCCGAATGGACCATAACCTTCGTAAACGATCTCTTTATAGTCAGCCGTATCCTTTGAGATTGCTCGTTTGATAGCTCTATCGATATTATCTTTAGGCATATTTTCAGCCTTCGCATTCTTAATCAGCACTCTAAGTCTTGAGTTCGACGTTGGATCAGGACCACCTGCTTTAACAGCGATTACGATTTCTTTACCCAAACGTGTAAAAGTGCGGGCCATATTACCCCAACGTTTCATTTTTCGCGCTTTGCGATATTCAAAAGCTCTTCCCATATATGATTTATTTTTGATTTTTATCTATTGAGTTGCAAAGATACTATTTTTTTTTGAAATAATTATCCGAAACTTTCAGTTATATACACAATTGAATAATTTAATTTTCGTTTTTGGAGTATGAGAATATTTGGTTCGAAAAAAAAGTGTACCTTTGTGTGTCTGTATTATTTTAATATTCGGTTATGAGTACCTGGTTAATAACGTTTTTAGTCGGAGTCGGAGCTGTCGCTTTTTTTGTGGTCGGACTCTCTTTAACATTAATGATAAAAGGTCATAATTTAGAGAGTGAGATTGAAACCAATCGAGAGATGCGTAAACGTGGAATCCGTTGTGCACGAGAACAAGAGATTCTTGATGCAAGAGGTTGTAAAGATTGTAACGGAAAGTAGTAATAAGTCATCAATTATGAAACGATTGCTACTGACACTCTTGATGGTATTGGTATTGAGTTCGTCTGGTTATTCCAAGACGGATTCAACAACTTTGAAAAAATCGGTGTATGTAATTCCGATTAGAGAAAATATAATGCCCTCGACGTGGCGATTGACACAAAATTGTCTGAATGATGCACGAAATCGCAAATCAGATCTTATTATTATAGATATGAATACCTATGGAGGTATTGTCGAGGTGGCAGATTCTATTCGCACAGCCATATTAGAGTGTGATATTCCCGTTGTTATATTTATCAACAATCAGGCTGTCAGTGCAGGAGCATTGATCTCACTTGCTGCAGATTCGATATATATGCAGCGTGGTGCCACTTTTGGAGCTGCTACGGTAGTCAATGGCAACGATGGTTCGAAGATGCCTGATAAGTATCAAAGTTTTATGCGGGCGATGATGCGTTCAACGGCTGAAGCACACGGTAAGTTAATCGACCGAATTGAGGGTGAGGATACAATTTGGAGATGGCATAGAGATCCGAAAATTGCAGAATCAATGGTCGATCCAATCGGCGATACGAGTAAGGTATTATCATTGACAACAGCCGAAGCTATTGAAATTGGATTTTGTGAAGGTCAGGCATCATCGATTGATGAAGTTGTAAAGATGTATACCTCCGAACAGGCTGAGGTTTATGAATACAAGCCAACAACGATAGATTCAATAATGGGATTTTTAACGAATCCTATGTTACAAAGTGTATTGATACTGTTGATGATTGGTGGAATTTATTTTGAATTTCAGACTCCAGGAATCGGATTTCCATTAGTAATTGCTCTTTGTGCAGCCTTTCTTTATTTTTCACCATTATGGTTTGAGAAAGCATTACAGACGTGGGAAATTTTAGTTTTTATATTAGGAGTTGTATTGATATTGCTGGAGATTTTTGTAATTCCGGGATTTGGTATTGCGGGAATTTCGGGTATAATTGCAATCATCATAGGTTTGTCTTTTGCAATGATTGACAACGATTTGTTTAAATATATTCCTGAGAATCAAGTCAGCATATCCTCATTTTTATCACCGTTATTTTTGGTAATAGCAACTGTCACAGTTGGGATAATATCTTCGGTCTGGTTGGCAGGACGAATGCTTGTTGGAGAATCAAAATTAAAACGCACAATTGTTCTCACTTCGGAGTTAGATACCGAAAATGGATTTGTCGCATCGAATATGGATAAATCATTGATAGGTCAAGAGTGTGTAGTTGTCAGTTCATTACGACCATCTGGTAAGGTTCAGATAGAAGGTCATTACTATGATGCGATATCCCAAACAGGCAGAATGATAGATAAGGGGCAGCGAGTCAAAATTGTTAATATCGAAAATAGTACACTATATTGTGATGTGCTTTAAAACAAAAAAAGTCTCGTTCGATGTGAACGAGACTTTTTTCTTGTAATTACTCCCACTCAATAGTTGCTGGTGGTTTTGAACTGATATCATAAACTACGCGATTAATACCTTTCACGCGGTTAATGATTGCGTTAGAAATATTGGCAAGAAAATCATATGGCAAATGAACCCAATCGGCAGTCATACCATCCGTTGACATTACAGCTCTAAGTGCCAGACAACTTTCATAAGTGCGTTCATCACCCATCACACCAACTGATTTGATGGGCAATAATATAGCTCCTGCTTGCCAAACTTTTTCATAGAGACCTGCCTCTTTCAGACCATCAATATAAATCTTGTCAGCCTCTTTCAGAATCTGCAATCTTTCAGGTGTGATTTCTCCTAACACACGGATTGCAAGTCCTGGACCCGGGAACGGGTGACGATTCAGAATATCTGCAGGAACATTGAGTTCTCGGCCAATTCGGCGTACTTCGTCTTTGAACAACAATCTCAGTGGTTCTACGACTTTGAGTTTCATATCTTTGGGCAATCCTCCCACGTTATGGTGAGATTTAATTACCATTGCAGGACCGTTTACCGATGCTGATTCAATTACGTCAGGATAGATTGTACCTTGAGCCAACCATTTTGCATCAGTAATTTTATTTGCCTCGGCATCAAAAACTTCTACGAAGTCTCGACCTACGATTTTACGTTTTTGTTCAGGATCAGTTACACCCTTAAGGTCTCCAAGGAACTTATCTCCTGCCTGAACTGCAATTACATTCAATCCCATTGAGTTGTAAGATTTCATAACATCTTCCAACTCATTTTTTCTCAACAGTCCGGTATCAACGAAGATACAAGTCAATTGATCTCCAATAGCTCTGTGCAAGAGTTCTGCAGCAACAGATGAATCGACCCCACCTGACAGACCCAGAATTACACGTTCATTGCCGATTTGTTCTTTGAGTTGAGCAACCATTGATTGTACGAACGATGCCGGAGTCCAATCTTGTTTACACTCACAAATATCAACGACAAATGCTTTCAGCAATTTACCTCCATCGATTGAGTGATATACCTCAGGGTGGAATTGAATACCCCAAGTTTGTTCACCTTCAACTTGATAAGCTGCATTACGCACGTCGGCTGTACTTGCAATAACCTTGTAATTTTCTGGCAACGCAATAATTGTATCTGCGTGAGACATCCACACTTGAGATTCCATTGCCACATCTTTGAGTAAATCGTTCTGAGGATCGACTTTTGTCAACATTGCACGACCATACTCACGAGATTTTGAAGCACCGACCTCACCCCCGAAGAAATGAGCGAGATATTGAGCTCCGTAGCATACTCCGAGCAGTGGCAACTTGCCTTTAATCTGACTCAAGTCGATTTTGGGCGCTCTTTCATCACGTACTGAGAATGGACTACCAGAAAGGATTACACCTTTGATAGTAGAGTCCAATTCAGGCACTTTGTTAAATGGGTGGATTTCGCAATACACATTCATCTCGCGGATTCGGCGAGCAATGAGTTGAGTGTATTGTGATCCGAAATCAAGAATTAAAATTTTTTCCTGCATATCTATAGTTTAAATATTATCTGATTTTAGCACCTAATTGAGCTTCGAATTGTGCAATCAACGAAGACATCACCTTTTCGATGATTGTATCGGTCATTGTTTTTGTTGTATCTTCAAGCACGAAATTCAGTGCATAAGACTTTTTACCTTCAGGCAACTTGTCTCCTTCGTAGACATCAAACAAACCTACCTTTTTGAGCAATTTACGTTCGGTCTTGAATGCCAAATCTCTCAGCTGGCGGAACGTTACACTCTTATCAACCAACAGAGCCAAATC
Organism: uncultured Rikenellaceae bacterium; assembly: GCA_904501625.1. Taxonomy (GTDB): domain Bacteria; phylum Bacteroidota; class Bacteroidia; order Bacteroidales; family Rikenellaceae; genus CAJGBR01. The sequence continues at coordinate 31,958 of CAJGBR010000010.1, read as the reverse complement.
TCGACGTACCTCAGGATATTTCGACAACTCTTTTGCTCCGATTTTCACATTCGAAGCAAGTTTTATCAATCGATCGAAATCCATTTCCAAGAAATAGACCTCTTGTTTGATATCGAAGATATTTCGTATTTTCTTTGCAACGATACCTATATCGAACAATTTTTTATTATTGAATGTAAATCTTACAGCTTCACGATATAGATCACTTTCAAGAGGGTCGATTTGAGCATTGTTGATATTTACACCAAATCGAGCAAGTAATTTTTCGGCATATACTTTTAATGTATAGAAGTCTGACTGTGCAGTTTTGATATTCCACGATGCTTCGTTAGTTTGTCCGCTAACAAGAATTCCGAGAGTGTATGTCTCAGAATACGGAGCCAACCCACCCTCTTCTTTTTTTGCATTGTCATAGAAGTAACAATTGCCGAATTCATAGAGTTTCAGATCGCTACGTTTATGATTGATGTTAAGGGCAGCAGCTTCCAGGGCATTGAACAATAGGGTTTGACGCATTACATTAAGATCTGAACTCAACGGATTCATAATCTTAACACAATTTTCTGCCGGATAAGATGTCAGTCCTTCATAGTAACCACTCTTAGTCAGAGAGTTGCTCATAATTTCGTGGAATCCGTTTGCAGTCAGCATATCTGCTGCGATATTGAATATTCTGTCATTCAGCTGATTTTGTGAATATGTCAATGTCGAATTAACCTGCATCGGGATCTCTACATTATTATAGCCATATATTCTGAGAATATCTTCAATCACATCTGCTTCTCGTTGTACATCTACGCGATATGGCGGTACTGCCAGAGTAAGACCTTCGTCTGTTGAGTTTGTAATTTCCATTTCAAGAGCAGTCACTATTCGGATAATTGTCTCTTTACCGAGTTGTTTTCCGATGAGTCTGTCAACGTTTTTAAAACTTAATTCAACAACAAATGGTTTTGCTAATTCTGCATAGATATCTGTAATTTCTGAAGATATTTCACCGCCTGTTAATTCTTTGATTAACAATGCTGCACGTTTTAATGCATAGGGTGGCATCAGCGGATCTGTACCACGTTCATATCTGAATGATGCATCAGTTGAAAGTCCGTGACGTTTGGCTGTTTTGCGGATTGATACCGGATTAAAATATGCACTTTCGAGGAATACATTCTTAGTCTCGAGAGTAACTCCACTATCAATACCACCAAATACTCCTGCGATACACATTGGCTTTTCGGCATCACAAATCATCAAATCTCGTTGGTCAAGTTTACGTTCTACACCATCAAGAGTTACAAATGTCGTATCCTGAGGACAATTTCTCACAACCACTTTATTTTTGGAAATTTTATCAGCATCGAATGCGTGCAGAGGTTGTCCTAATTCGTGAAGAATAAAGTTCGTGATATCGACGACGTTGTTGTGAGGATTCATTCCCAAAGCACGTAATTTGGTTTGCAACCATTCAGGCGAAGGTTTAACTTCAACATTTCTGATTGTCAGACCCATATATCTCGGAGCCGAATCTTGATTTTCAACAACGACTTCTATAGGATTGTTAATCTTATCTACTGCAAAATTCTCAACAGATGGCAGTTCGACCTTTACCTCTTGACCGATACTTTTCAGGTAAGCGACCAGATCTCGAGCCACGCCTATGTGAGATGCTGCATCAATACGGTTCGGAGTCAAACCTATTTCCAAAACGTAATCATCTTCTATTTTAAAGTATTCACGAGCTGGTGTTCCAGGTACAGCACTCTTGTCGAGTAACATAATACCATCGTGATCCGCACCGATTCCGATTTCATCTTCGGCACACAACATACCGAAAGATTCTACGCCACGTATTTTACTTTTTTTAATTTTAAATGGTTCAGTTTCTCCTGTTGGATACAACTGTGCACCAATTGTAGCGACAACGACCTTTTCTCCGGCTGCAACATTCGGAGCTCCGCAAACAATCTGCAATGGTTCCGCAGCACCGACGTTAACTGTTGTCAAATGCAATTTATCTGCATCAGGATGTTTTTCACAAGTCAACACTTCACCGATACATACTCCTTCGAGGCCACCTTTGATAGCTTCGATTTTTTCTAGGCCTTCGACTTCAAGACCAATGGCAGTCAGGCAGTCTGCCATTTCGCGAGCAGTCATCGTTGTATTAACGTACTCCTTCAGCCAATTATACGAAATTTTCATATTATGATAATTTATTCTTTGTTACGTTAGAATTTCAAATTTACTTTAGCCATCACACTCGTACCAAGTTGACGATAGTGATTAAACTTATAGATATTCGAGTTCAGGATATTATCTACCATTACTCCGAAAGTTATCTGTTTGTTGAATTTGTAATTACATTCGAATTTCAAATCTGCATAACCATCTGCTTTGACTATTTGGTTTAGAATCTCAGGAGATGTCGCAATTTGGTCACAGAAATATTGTTCTCCCACAAAATCGCACTTAACCTGAGTATTGAACTTTTCTGAGCTATATTTCACAGCAATAGAACTTTCGATCATAGGCACATACAATGCATCTGCGAATTTATCGCTATCGGCTGAACGGAACAAAACACCAGCCATCAATGCTACACGATCAGATACTTTTGCATTAAGATTGACAAATGCCTTTATGATATTTATGTCATCAGTTTGATAATCGAACACATTACCCAAGAACTTAGCATTATAAACATTGACATACATCGGAGCGTCATTCATAATGTCATATCCTGCACCAATAGTATATTTTAATTGTCCGATATTACCTACTATACCAGCCTTCAGTTCGTAATTTTTAGACATCGGAGTCTCTACACTTGAAATCATATACGGATTAGCCATATAGGGATCGATGTATATACCTCCATCAAGATTTACAAAGAACAGAGCTGAGTTTTTGAGATTTATTTCCAGATTAAATTTAGGGAAGAAACAAACCTTCGATTCTGATTTTAAGTATCCAGATTTAGTTATTGCTGCATCAAAACCAAGTCCCAATGACATCCCATTTACATTCATTGTATACATAGGTTTGACAGAGTAAGATGATATGTCTGTTCGGTTCTGATTTTTGCCTTTAGCCATCAGAGCAGCCAAAACTACATTCAGATTATTTCCGTTTTTGAAATTTCGACCGACACCGAGTTCGGCGTTCAAATCTGCACGACCTCCGTCATATTTATCTGTAACATAGGCTGTCTCAATGAGTAAACTTGTATTCAACAATTTGCCAAAACCATTCAATGCAAATTCAAGACCACCACCAGTAAAACGTTGTGCAAGTGCACTTTTTCTTGAGTCAAAACTTTCTGGAATCGCTTGTCCGAAATTATAGTAACCATATCTGGTATATTTATCCCAAAGTCCATACACAGAACCACTTACATTAGCCTTGTCCCAATTTTTATTTGCGAATAACGAAATGTTATTACGTGTCTGTGTTGCAGGAGTTTTTATATTGGCATCGTTTTCGATTTTGGTCCAAAGTCCATCGTGTTTAAGATTGACATTCACCTGAGAGGTCGATGCATCATAAAGCGAATAATTGATATCAGCCATTGTTTTGAACGGAACTGCAAAGCCTGCTTCTGCGTTTAATTTTTCGAGTTGTCGACGAGTTGTCACAATATTCACATCTGCAACACCGATTGGCTTTATTGACAATCGGTTACGATTGTATGCGTGTTCTGTTGTGATGTTATAGTTAAACTCGGGACGCAACTTCACAGTATCAACCATATTAGGTTTTACATCAATTTTAGTTGCACCTTTGACATTTGGTTCATACTCACGAGTAACTTCAAGTTCTCGATTGAGGTTATTTTTTTTATTGGTTTGAGCACTGACAGTTGTACACATCACAACCAATCCTGCCAATATAAATATCTTTTTCATTTAAATTGTTATTTCAGTTCATTAATTTTTTTAAGAGCTTCGTCCACAACACCATCATTCTTATCCATATATCCATCGACGATACTTTGCAGCGTCGCCTTTGCCTGGAACAAGTCACCCTGTTTGATATATATATCACCGAGAATAATGAATGCTTTTGCTGTCCAATATTGATATGGTGATCCCTTATCTGAGAAGTCAAACACCTCTGCTTCAGCCTCTTTGAGCATATCTTTATTGAACAATATTCTGATGATTCGGTATTTTGATTCTGCCCCGTTTCTAGTTTTAAGATTTTGGGCAACCTCTTTATAGTATTCCAGAGCCTCATCAACGTTACCCATTGCATCGAGTACTTTTGCCTTTGCAAATTTAGCTTTCAGTCGGGTGCCGTTTGCTGCAAATGCCGATTTCATAACTTTGTCTGAGATTCTGAGAATCTGCTGATTATCTCCGATTTTTGATGCACAGGTTAGACTCTGACACAGAGCATTGTCAACAACTTGAGCATCGCTTGAGATATTGCTCAATCTTTCATAAGAGACCAGTGCTGCATCCCATTTTTCGAATTTTACATTAAGTTCACCGGCCCGTTGCAGTGCTCTTTCTGTGAATGAGTTTATCGGCATTTGACACAAACGTTCATACTCTTCGAGAGCAGCCTGATGGTTTTCGAGTCTAAAGTGGGCATCTGCCAGGAAATATCTTGCCGATGACAAGAAACCACCTTGAGGATAACTATCTACATATTTTTGCAAATATTCCACAGCTTTAGACATATTGCCCGAAAGATAGGTCTTTTCGGCAGCAGTATATGAGAGTGAATCTTTTTCACTCACAGAAACTTTGATTTCGATACCACTTTGTTCTGCGAAATCCACATACGAATCAACATCATTTCTATCTACATAGATGTTTCTGATACCAAGCAATGCATCTCGAGCCTGTGTTGATGTCGGGAATCGTTGAGTCACCATTTTATAATATTTCAGAGCCTCATTTTCATTTCCCATATTTTGGTAAACGAGTCCCAATTCGCCCAATGCCTGAACTAGATATGGTGAGTTTGGATATTTGTCGACAAGTTTTTTCAGTTGTTCGGCACCTTTTGAGAATTGTTCTTGTTTAACATACAGATTTCCAAGTTGGTATATTGCGTCGTCGACATACTCAGAAGTACCTACAGTAATAATTCCTTTCAATTCAGACTCTTTTTTCTGCTGACGATCAACCAGACCATACATAATTGCACGTTGGTATGATGCGTAATCTGCAGCTGCTCCTCCGAACTGAGATGCTTTATTATAATTTTCAATTGCTTTCCAGTAAGCACGGCGTGCGAATTCGATATCACCCAATCTGTTACAAGCATCAGCTTTCAGATTATTATCGGTATTGAGTGATAATAGTTTTTCGAAATTTTGTTGAGCCTCATTCCAACTCCGTTCATTGAATCGGCAGTAGCCCAAACCATAATAGGCATATGCGAACTCGGTATCACGTTTAGAGGCCAGTGCAATATACTCCTTGTAGAACGGAGCTGCTTCTGACTGACGGCCAAGTTTAACTAATATTTCAGCTTTCCAGAATTTACCCAGTGCCGTATATTTTGCATTGAATGGGTTTGCGAGTGATGTTTCAATATTTTTCAGGGCATTTTTGTAGTCTCCATTTTCGTAGTGTTCAAGACCTCTGAAATAGGAAATTTTCTGAAGAGCACTCTTTTCATTGTTATCCGGATTTTTGATGTATTGGATTGCATCAAGTGCTGCCTGATAATTTTTTGAATTAAAATATGCTGACAACAATAATTCTCTAGCCTCACCTACATACTTCGAGTTTGGATATTGATTAATAAAATTATTCAGTCTAGCGATTGCAGAGTTAAATCTCGAACCGTCAAGATCATACTGCAACTTAGCGTAGTTAAACTGAGCCTCTTCTTTAATTGCCATATCATAATCAGCCGTTGCCAATGAGAATGCCATTGCAGCACACCTTTTATCATCGAGTTCGATATAAGTTCTTCCGAGATAGAATGCAGCATTTTGTCCCATTGCATTTTCGAGATTTGCAACTTTACGAAGAGATTGTTCTGCCTCTATGTACTCTGAACAGACAAAGTGGCAATACCCTTTCATATAGATTTCATCCGAAGTCATTTCACCACCTTCGTTTTTAAATTTTTCAATTTCGACAAGTGCATTTTTATAATCTTCGGTATTGAAATATGATTCAGCCAGAATACGTGAAATTTGTTTTCTCCACTTATTGTTAGCAATAGTTCTCAGTGCTTGGCCATCTTTGATTACATTTTGATACTCGCCCTTCAGAAATCGGATTTGCTACAAATAGAACGGAACAATCGAGCCGTAAGCCTTATCGTTTGTCAGTTGCGTAAATCGAGCCTGAGCCTGATCCAAGTCTCCGCGGAAGTAATCGATATAAGCCAAATAGTAGACCGATGATGAGTAGAATTTACTATTAACTGTAACTTTTTTCAAATCATTTCCAGCCTCCATCATATGCGGAGCATCTATGATTCGGCCTGTTCGGAAATCTACATCTACCAATCCATCGATATTAATCAACGAATAACCCTTCTTGAAATAGAACTCTTGTTGTTCATCATTAGAAAGTTTATTAACATCTATTCCTCTGAATAATTCGACAGCTTTGTTGAAATCTTTTTGATTGAATTTGATATTAGCATATATCCAATCCAAAGATGTCAGGTATACAGATTTTGGATAATCATTTCTAAAATTTTCGACTTTTTCAACTGCATCACTTTTGCCTAATTCAAAAGATGTCAAGCAGTAATAATAGTCCAATACTTCACGATCAGCCTCACCGAGATTCTTTCTGTTATTACGGGCAGAGGTTAACTCTTGATAAGCAATCGCATAACGACCTAATTCATAGGCATTAAGACCTCTAACGAGTTTTTGTTTCGGCGAATTTTCGCCTGTTTGGGCATTAACACCCAGCCAGAAAATCGCAGCGAATGCAGTCCAAATAATAAATTTAATTCTCATATCTCACACAATTGACTCACAAAGATACTAAAAAGCCTTTAAAGAGTTGATATTTTATCAAAACTTTTGTACGTTTGTCGCATAAATTTTTCTAAAAAACAAATGACACTTATAAAATCTATCTCTGGAATCCGAGGAACAATCGGAGGTTCTACTGCGGATAATCTGACTCCTATTGACATTACGAAATTTGCTGCAGCCTATGCAACCTGGCTAAAAGAGCATTCTGACTGTAGTCGTAAATTAAAAGTTGTCATTGGTCGTGATGCCCGAATTTCGGGAGCAATGGTTTCAACAATTGTCGAGGGAACGTTGCTTGGTTGTGGTGTTGATGTGATAAACATTGGTTTGGCCTCGACTCCTACGACCGAAATGGCCGTAACAGCCCACTCTGCTGATGGTGGAATTATCATCACTGCGAGCCATAATCCTAAGCAATGGAATGCTTTGAAATTGCTCAATTCAAGAGGCGAATTTTTATCTGATGCTGACGGGAAACGCATTTTGGAAATCGCAGAAAAAGATTCATACATTTTCCCCGAAGTCGATTCTTTGGGAGAGGTAATCGACCGTTCGTCATATAATCAACAACATATCGATCAGGTATTGTCTCTGCCACTTGTTGACCAAGACGCAATCAAATCTCACAGATTCAGAATTGTGGTTGATGCCGTAAATTCAGTTGGTGGAGTAATCGTTCCCGAACTGTTACGCCAACTTGGAGCTGAAGTGATCGAGTTGAATTGTGAGCCAAATGGCGAATTTGCACACAATCCCGAACCAATACCTGCTAACCTCACACAAATTTCTGAGGCCGTTATTAAGCACAAAGCAGATTTGGGTATTGTCGTTGATCCTGACGTAGACCGTCTTGCACTCGTAAATGAAGATGGTACGATGTTCGGAGAGGAGTACACGTTGGTTGCAGTTGCTGATTATGTTCTTGACCATACACCTGGCGATACAGTTTCAAACCTCAGTTCATCAAGAGCATTGAGAGATGTTACTCGCAGTCACAATGGCAACTACTCGGCAGCAGCTGTAGGCGAAGTGAATGTGGTAGCCAAAATGAAACAGACAGGTGCAGTCATTGGTGGCGAAGGTAATGGTGGAGTAATTTATCCCGAGTTGCACTATGGTCGAGATGCATTGGTCGGAATCGGTCTTATCTTAAGTTCTCTGGCTCAAAAAAACATTAAGATCTCGGAATTGCGTTCTTATTATCCTGAATATTTCATCTCGAAAAATCGTATAGATTTATCTCCGGAAATAGATGTAGATAAGATTCTTGAAAAGATTAAAGGATTGTATTCGAATGAAGAAATATGCGATATTGATGGTGTGAAAATTGACTTTGCAGATGGTTGGGTACATCTTCGCAAGTCAAATACCGAACCTATTATTCGCATTTACAGTGAAGCCGCAACGGAAGTTCGTGCCGAAGAATTGGCACGTCAGGTTATGAATAACATTTAATCAAAATATTTGTCAATCTAACAATAAAAAGAGAGTGTCTTTAAAGGACACTCTCTTTTATTTATGATCAAATTCAAGAATTACATTGATTGCAATCTTTGTTGAGTCATATTTGCATCTGCAGACATTGCATCAATCTTAGCCTTGATAGTTTCATATTTACTCATCATACCATCTTGTTTATCACGGAAATAGAAGTAAATATTTTTCAAAACTTCCAAAACATCGAGGTTAGTCGGTTGAATTTCGAGAGCTTTTTCATAATACTTCACAGATTCGAGATAGTTGCTTTCCATTTCCTTCAATGTCTTGTCATAGCGTTCTTGTTCCTTATAAGGAATTTCATTGAGGACTTGACGCATTTTTTCAGCTTGACGAGAGTATAGTACACCTGTATTGAAGTTTGCACTAAAATCGTTTGGTGTAAATTCCAATACTTGTTTAAACATAGCCAAAGCACCTTCCATATCATTGTTTTTTTCCAACATCATAGCCTTATAGTAGTAGTAGGCGTTGTTTTTCGGATCTTTAGCAATAGCTTCGTCAATCTCAGCTATAATTTCGTTAATATCACGATTGCTTTGGATATATAAGTTGATTCTCAAGTTTGTAAGTTCTTTGTGAGCCGGGAACTTGTCAGCACCTTTCATCATATATTCATTAGCCTTTTCTTCGTTACCAAGTGAGTGGTAAGCATAGTAAAGGTAATAGTAAACATCACCATCTTTATAGTAACCCACTTTTTCGAGTTCACCAAGATACTTAGCTGCATTTTCGAAGTCTTCTTCCATAATTGAAATATAACCAGCATTGTAAGCAGACATTGTATCTATACGACCCATAACAGGCAGACTGAATACATCATAAGATTTTCCATAAGAAATTGCAGCCTCTTTATTTCTCTTTTGTGGCAAATAGATAACTTGAGCTTCGTTCAGATAGAAACTACCGATTTTTGCAAGACCTTCGCGCACTTTAGGAATAATTTTTTCTTCCATTGAAGCAGCCTTCAAGTAAGCCTCAATTGACTTATCAAGTGCTTTTTCATCATACACAACATCGATTGTCCACAATACGATTTTATCATTTTCGAGATAAGCTGTAAATGCAGGATACTTCAATGTTTCTAAATTACGACCGTTAATTGTAGCTTTACCTATTTCTTTTGGTTTACCAGCAAGCATAAATGTTTCATTCTTATGTTGACCAAGGTAGATGTTTTCAACCATACCAGCACCCAACATATAGTAAGTATCACCTCTATCGAGCCAATAGTTTACCTTTGAATTCTTTTTAGGATTTTGCAAGTTAGCATCACTTGTTGCAGCTTTTTTCTTCAAAGCCTCCGGATTGAATCGGAGTCCTTGTGCTTGAGCAACAACACCTGTAAGTGTAATTGCTGCTAATAAAAGAATTAACTTTTTCATTTTCGTTGTTTTTTAGATTGTGTTAATTGTTATTATTTAGTTTAGATTTTCAGATGTTTCATCAATTTCTTGACATTCTATCGTCTCATCTTGAGCTGGAACTACTGCAACCGATGCGATTGAGTCACCTGTTCTGAGGTTTATAACTTTCACTCCCTGGGTTGCTCGTCCCATTATACGTAACGAATTGACGGCCATTCTTATTGTGATTCCTGATTTGTTAATTATCATTAAATCATTCTGATCCGATACGGCTTTAATAGCGACAAGTCTACCTGTTTTTTCGGTAATGTTCAAAGTTTTCACACCTTTACCGCCTCGATTTGTAATGCGGTAGTCTTCCAGATCTGAACGTTTTCCATAACCATTTTCCGAAACAACAAGTATATCTTCCTTTTGGTTCGGAGTGATAGTAATCATTCCGACTACTCGGTCATCATCGTCAAGTTCGATACCCTTGACACCGACTCCTGTACGGCCGATTGCTCTCACTTTGTTTTCATTGAATCTGATAGCTTTACCATCACGTGCGGCCATCAGGATATCTGAATTTCCATCTGTGAGCACTGCATTCAACAATACGTCATCGTCCTTAACGGTGATTGCATTTACGCCGTTTGTTCTCGGACGCGAATACTCTTCGAGAGATGTCTTTTTGATGGTGCCATTTTCTGTACACATCACCACAAAGTGGTTTTTAACAAACTCTTCATCATTAAGTTTCTTAACGTTGATGTACGCACGTATTCTGTCGTCTGACGATATATTGATAACATTTTGAATTGCACGACCTTTTGATGCACGCGTACCTTCAGGGATATCATAAACCTTGAGCCAATGGCAACGTCCTTTTTCTGTGAACAACAACATTGTGTTATGCATAGATGCGACGTAGATATACTCAATAAAGTCTTCATCTCGGGTTGAAGAACCCTTAATGCCTACTCCACCGCGGTTTTGAGTACGATATTCTGTTAGTGAAGTTCTCTTAATATAACCAAGGTGTGAGATTGTAATTACGACATCTTCATTTGCATAGAAGTCTTCCGGATTGAATTCATTTTCACTTGCCACGATTTCTGTACGACGATTGTCGGCATATTTGTCACGAATTTCAATCATTTCGTCTTTTACGATACTCATCTGCAACGCTTCATCTGCCAAAACACTATTAAGATAAGCTACAAGTTTTTCGAGTTCATCGTGTTCGTTTTGCAGTTTGTCGTGTTCAAGAGCAGTCAACTGACGTAATCTCATCTCCATAATAGCCGAAGTCTGTTCTTCGGTGAAACCAAAACGTTCCATCAGCGTACGTCTTGCAGCATCAGGTGACGGAGATGTTTTGATAATTTGAATAACTTCGTCAATATTTTGCTGAGCGATGAGCAATCCTTCGAGAATATGCAGACGTTTCATTGCCTGTTTGAGTTCAAATCTCGTACGTCTGAGAATGATTTCGTGACGGTGGTTTACAAAATTCTGAATCAAATCTTTAAGGCCCAATGTCATCGGTCTTTTATCCACCAATGCTATATTGTTGATTGCGAATGTCGACTGCATCGGGGTATACTTATACAGATTATTCAACACAACATTAGCCACAGCATCGTGCTTCAGAATAATGATGACTCTCATACCTTTCTGGTCTGATTCATCATTAACATAAGATATTCCATCAATTTTCTTTTCGTTAACGAGATCAGCGATTTTTTTAATCATCTCAGCCTTGTTGACCATATATGGTATTTCCGAAATAACGATACATTCGCGACCAGATGCCGTATGTTCGATATCGGTTTTAGCACGGATAACTACTCGACCACGTCCTGTTTCGTAAGCTTCACGAATGCCTGATACTCCGTAGATTATGCCGCCTGTCGGGAAATCAGGTCCCTTCACGTGTTGCATCAATCCATCTACATCGATTTCCGGATTATCTATATAGGCACAGATTGCATCAATAACTTCGCCTAAATTATGCGGAGGCATATTCGTAGCCATACCCACGGCTATACCAGATGCTCCATTCACCAACAGAAGAGGAATCTTTGTCGGTAATACAGTTGGTTCGAGAATAGATTCATCAAAGTTATTTTGGAAATCAATAGTGTCTTTTTCGATATCGGCCAGAACTTCATCAGTAATTTTTTCCATTTTAGCCTCGGTGTAACGCATTGCAGCAGCTCTATCACCGTCAATCGAACCGAAATTACCTTGTCCATAGACTAGCGGATATCTCAACGACCACGACTGAGCCATTCTCACCATAGCTTCATACACAGATGAGTCGCCGTGAGGGTGAAATTTACCGAGTACTTCCCCTACGATTCTGGCTGATTTTTTTGTTGATTTATCAGAATATAATCCGAGTTCGTGACTCATTCCATATAACACGCGACGATGTACAGGTTTCAAACCATCACGCACATCGGGCAGTGCTCGAGAAACGATAACCGACATAGAATAATCTATGTAGGCTGTTTTCATTTTCTCTTCGATATTAACTTTAATAATTCTTTCTCCTTCTCCGGTCATATTTCTACAAATACATTATAATCAAAGATTTACAAATAATCTCATTAAAAGCCACACGCTCCTAATTTGTCGGCAAGTTACTAAAAATTTCTATTTTAACCAAAAATTACCATGATTTTATCAACTTTGCATTTCATTTCGACCATATGTCGAAGAGTTATCTAAAATCGATAATTTCCGTTTTAGGGTATTTTTTAGGCTCAAATTTAAAATCTATATCTTTTAAAGAGACATCTGTTTTAAACTTTTCTACAACAATATTGAATTCGTATTCTCCATCTTCCGAGGAAATGTTCATTTCCAAGGGCAGTTTGGTTTCCTGATCAACGTAAAGCATAATGATAAATTTTACACCTTCATTGTTCAGCACAACTCTTGAGACATTCACACTACGACCCTTTTTTTCCTCTTTTCCCTGAAAAACCGACTCGGTAATATTATCACTATCAAGTGACAAAAGTTTCTGAGGATTCGCCAGAATTGCATTTTCATTTTTGGGTTCATCAATGGTAACCTCATTATTTTCGGCCGAATAATTCCATAAAGTTTTGCCATCAAACCACGTTTCACCCGCATTTGTTTTCAGATGATATTTTGTGTTATTCATAACCGATATTTCCCCATTCATCAACACAGTTCCGTTATTATCAACACTCTTAAAAATCACAACATATTCTTTCAGAGCTGATATTTTTGCTCTCATTTCGGTCAGATTTTTATCCACCTTACCCACTGTTGCTGCGCCTGCTAACAACCAAACCATCATTAATAAAGCACCTATGACAAACCCTTTCATAAAAAAACTAATTATAATCAATTCTGTTAAGAATCTGCTTCAAAGAATCAAGATCGGTAATTAATACTTCACGGGGTTTACTGCCATTTGATTTTCCGACTATTCCGGCTGCCTGAAGTTGATCCATAATTCTGCCTGCACGATTATATCCGATTTCGAATTTTCGTTGTATAGCAGATGTTGAACCTTGTTGTTCACTCACGACCATATATGCTACTTGTTCGAACATCGAATCACGTCTTGACAAATCAATCGAAACACCCATCGAATCCGCATTTTCACCATCATAATCAGGTAATTCATACGCAGAGAGATAACTTTGTTGTTCGGAGATATAATCTACGATTCGTTCAATTTCTGGAGTGTCAATAAACGCACACTGTACACGAGTCATTTCTCCACCTGCCGTAGAAATCAACATATCGCCACGACCAATCAATTGATTTGCTCCAGGTTGATCGAGAATCGTTCTCGAATCTATCATCGAAATAACTCTGAATCCGATTCTAGTCGGGAAGTTTGCTTTAATCACACCTGTAATAATATTGGTAGTAGGGCGTTGAGTTGCAATAACCAAGTGAATACCTACGGCACGAGATTTCTGTGCCAATAACGCAATCGGACGTTCAACCTCTTTACCGGCAGTCATAATCATATCAGCAAACTCATCAACTACCACAACAATGTATGGCAAGTAACGGTGTCCTTGATTGGGATTCAGTTTTCGTTTGGTAAACTTTTCATTATACTCTTTTATTGATTTGACCGTAGCCTTCTGCAAAAGGGTATAACGGTTTTCCATCTCGATACACAATGAATTAAGTGTATATATAACCTTTTGAGTATCTGTTATAATTGACTCATCTTCACTCGGCATCTTAGCGAGGAAATGTTTTTCGAGTTTAGAGTATATCGATAGTTCGACTTTTTTCGGATCGACCAAAACGAATTTCAATTCTGATGGGTGTTTCTTATACAGCAACGATGTCAGCAACACATTTAGTCCTACTGATTTACCTTGTCCTGTTGCACCTGCTACCAGAAGGTGTGGCATTTTTGCGAGGTCTACGATATAAGTTTCATTTTGAATTGTTTTACCCAACACAATAGGTAGTTCGTAGTTAGACTCTTGGAATTTTGCTGTTTTTACTACCGAGTACATTGAAACAATTTCCGGATTTTTATTAGGCACTTCAATACCGATAGTTCCTCGTCCTGGCATCGGGGCAATGATTCTGATTCCAAGTGCTGCCAAACTCAGTGCAATATCATTTTCAAGATTTTTAATTTTTGAGATTCGGATTCCGGCTGCAGGTATAATCTCATACAACGTTACTGTCGGCCCGATTGTCGCCTTAATTTTATCTATTTTAATACCGAAATTTTCGAGTGTTTCGACGATTTTGTTTTTATTTTCAGTCAATTCTTCAGATGAAACCACTACGTTTGTATGGTGATCTTCAAGCAATTCGATGCTCGGTTTTTTATAGTGAGATAAATCCAACGTATGGTCGTATCCCGTATCAATATCCTGAGCTTCGAGTTGTTTTTCATTTGCAAACCTATCAACAACTAGCTCTGACGAATCCCCCTTCTCTTTGGCAACAAAATCATTTTCAAAATCTGGCAACGAAACAATCTCAAAATTTTCGTCAAAATTATTGTCGGTATTTTCTTTAGATTCTTCATCAGTAGCAATCTCGTTATCTGCAATTATATTATCATCAGACAAGATAATCTCTTCCGCAATCTCATCAGATTCATCTTGCAGTGCCATATTCGATTCATCATCTGTAATCAGTTCATCGGTAATTTGCTCATCAACATCAAGAGCGACACCTTTATGATTGTGCAGTTCGCCAACAGTTTTAGTTGCTGCAGATAGTGCAGTTTTGCTACCTTTTGACACACCGCGACCGATATTTCCCAACACGTCGATAGTTTTTTCTGCATTAAGATATATTGCCAACAACATTACTGACAGTGCAATAACCAATCCGGCACCGACTTCTCCGATCACTCCTCTCATCCAACGAGAGACTTCAATTCCGACCATTCCTCCCGGGCCATATCCGAATAAAGTTGAGTTCCACAATCCGTTATTGCAGAAATATGATATAGACACCGAGCCAACTATTACACCCAACACACTTACGATCAGTATCTTAAATATTCCAGAAAATGATTTTTTCAGAATTTTGACAGCAATAATGCTAAGAGACAATGGCAATAACAGTGAAAATATACCGAACCATTTTGCGACCAATGAATTTGCAATTTTAGCACCGAAGGGTCCACACAAATTTTTGACTTCCGCAGTCGGAGTAATACTACCCCACTCTGCAAAAGCCTGATCGTATTTCCAGGTCACTATAAACGAACCGATTGCACTAAACAGATAAATTCCACAAATAAGCAACAACAAACCCAAAACCCAACGTTTATGTTTTATTGCATTTTCATTGCGAGGCTTTTGAGGCTTTGGTGTAGAATGAGTTTTACGTTTTGTTCTGCCAATATTTTTTGTAGTTATTTTCTCTTTTTTATTCACTTCAGTATTTAAAGTTTTAGTTTAAATATACACTATAGATATTTATCTATCAACAACAATGCTTTTTGTTTCAATTTAGCTTTATAACTTTCGTCAGCAGCCGAACAGAACAAATATTCACATTTATTATCTTTGTTTGCAAGCCATCCTTTTTGCTCGAGCAACGATTTTGTTCTCAATGCTACAGCCGGAGCCGGATCAACAATTTTTACGTTTCGGTCACCTATTACACGACTGATAGTTTCCGCAAGAAATGGATAATGAGTACATCCCAGGACAATATGATCAGCACCCTGTTGCAACATAGGTTCAACACATTTACTGATAATATCGAAAGCCATCTGCGAATTTTCATTACCTTGCTCTACGAGTTCAACGAATCCATCACCGACACACGAGAGTATCTTTGCATTATGTGCAAATTTCATAGAAGTCTCTTTAAATAGACTACCTTCAAGGGTAGCTTTCGTGGCCAGAATTCCGATGACACCACTTTGGGAATTCAGTGCTGCTGGCTTTACAGCCGGTTCCATACCGACAAAAATCCGATCAGGATACTTATGTCTAAGGTAGTCAACAGACATTGCTGTGGCAGCATTGCAAGCAAGCACAATTGCTTTACAATCACGTTCGATAAACAGGTCAACAGCCTCTTGCACAAATTTAATCACATCTGTTTGCGAACGATCTCCATATGGACAGTTCTTACCATCACCATAATATATCACCGATTCAGCAGGCATCAGTTTGACGATTTCTCGCCAAACTGATAAACCTCCCATTCCTGAATCAAAGACACCTATAGGTCGGCAACAATGCTCCATACCTTTAAGTATTAGTTAAGTAAGATTACTTAATTTTGTTATTCTCAATCCATTGACGAGCATTAACAAATGCTTCAATCCACGGAGTAACTTCATCTGAATTTTGACGATTACTTGGATAGTAAGCCCAGTTCCACGGTCTGATTGCACGTTCCAAGTGCGGCATCATAGCGAGGTGTCTACCATCTTCGCTACAGATTGCTGCAGCATTGTAGTCACTGCCATTGGGGTTTGCCGGATACTCTGCATAGTTATATGTTATCGGGATATTGTAATTTTCGCGTTCCAAAGGCAACGAGAATTTTCCTTCACCGTGAGCAATCCAAATTCCGAGTTTTGCACCCGCAAGTGATTTGAGCATAATAGACTTCGAATCGTGAACTGTTACACCGATGAAATTTGATTCAAATTTGTGACTATCGTTATGCAACATCTTTGGTTTAATCGAGTGGTTCGGAGTGATCAATCCCAATTCGACCATCAACTGACAACCGTTACATACTCCCAGGGAAAGAGTATCAGGACGAGCAAAGAATTGTTCCAATGCACGTTTTGCCTTAGGATTATAGAGAAATGCTCCGGCCCAACCTTTAGCTGAATCAAGCACGTCTGAATTAGAGAATCCTCCGACAAATACAATCATATTGATATCTTCGAGTGTTTCGCGACCTGAAATCAAGTCGGTCATATGCACATCTTTAACATCCATACCGGCCAGGTGCATACACCAAGCCATTTCACGATCACCGTTTGATCCCTTCTCACGAATAATTGCAGCCTTCACACCTGTGCGTGTAGTTCTGTGAGGATCGATTCCATAGTCAGCCAATTTTCCGCTGAATGTCTTCGGGAAGTTATATTCCAGTGTTTGTTTTTTGTAGTTATTGAATCGTTCTTCAGCTTTGTGTTCGCCGCTTTGCAAACGATCCATCAAATATGAAGTTCTGTACCAAACATCTCTCAAATGATCTATATCGAACGACAATTCTTTATCATTATTTTTCAGAGTGAATCGACGTTCTGTGTTTACATTACCAATAACATAAGCATCAACACCTGCAGCCTTCAGGTCATTGCATATAACCTCTCCGTCTTCCACTTGCAACAATAACGCAGGACGTTCCGAGAATAACAACTCAATAATATTATTATGACCGAGAACATCTGTCACCACATCGATACCAAGTTTGTTATCTGCGAATGTCATTTCCAATAATGCTGTAATCAAACCTCCGGCTGAGACATCGTGACCTGCGAGCAATTTCTGCTCTTCAACCAAGCATTGAACAGCATTGAATGCTTTTGCAAAATAATCCGAATCGACATTAGGCAATACGCCACCAATCTTATTGCGAATTTGAGCAAAGATACTACCTGCAAGACCAAATTCACAATGGCTCATATCAACATAGACAATCTGACTCTGTTTGTGTTTCAAGGCTGCAGTAAGACATTTCTTCACATCTGTCACTTCACCTCCTGAAGTTATAATTACCGTTCCTGGAGCATAAACCTGTTCGCCATTTTTATATTTCTGTGTCATTGATAACGAATCCTTACCTGTGGGGATATTGATTCCCAAAGACAACGAGAAGTCGCTAGCAGCCTTTACTGCACGATACAGGCGAGCATCTTCTCCTACGTTTTTACACGGCCACATCCAGTTCGCACTGAGCGAAACACCTCTCAATCCACCCTCAATCGGAGCCAGAACTATATTGGTTAATGCTTCGGTAATTGCTAAACGAGAGCCGATTTCAGGATCGATCATTGCAGCGACGGGTGCGTGTCCGAGAGCTGTTGCAATACCTTTAATACCCTGATAATCGAGTGCAACGACACCACAATCATTTAATGGCAATTGAATCTGACCTGTACATTGCTGACGTGCGATGCGACCTGTTACCGAACGATCGACCTTATTTGTCAACCAATCCTTACAAGAAACAGCTTCTGTTGATAGTACCTGTTCGAGATAATCATTGAGTTCGTTTTCAGAGTATTGAACTGCCTCATAAGATTCCGCAACAGTTTTATCCTCCATAATTGTTTTCGGAGCCTTGCCGAACATATATTCCAACTTAATATCAATCGGACGTTCGTTAGTAGATTTTCTCTCAAATGTAAACTGCATATCTCCTGTTATATCACCAATAACATACATCGGAGCTCGTTCTCTTTCTGCAATTCTCTTCAAATGATCTACATCTTCAGCCTTAATAACCAAACCCATACGTTCCTGGGATTCGTTACCCACAATCTCTTTAGCCGAAAGTGTCGGATCGCCGATTGGCAATTGATCCATATCTATTCGACCACCCGTATTTTCGACAAGTTCTGAAAGACAGTTCAAGTGACCTCCTGCTCCGTGGTCGTGAATCGAGACAATCGGGTTACGATCTTCTTCTGAGATTGCACGAATTGCGTTATATGCACGTTTTTGCATCTCAGGGTTTGAACGTTGAATAGCATTCAATTCGATTGCATTTGCAAATTGTCCTGTCTCAACTGATGAGACTGCAGCACCACCCATACCAATACGGTAATTTTCACCACCAAGCAATACAATCTTTTCATCTTTAGCAGGTTCGCCTTTGATACTATCAACCTTTTTACCATAACCGATACCGCCGGCAAGCATAATCACTTTATCAAAGCCAAATTTCTTTCCGTTTTCCTGATGTTCGAAAGTCTGCACACTACCACAAATCAGAGGTTGTCCGAATTTATTACCGAAGTCAGAAGCTCCATTAGAAGCCTTCAGCAGAATCTGCTCTGGAGTTTGATATAACCATTCGCGTTCAACCATAGCCTTTTCCCACTGACGACCACCTTCAAGACGCGGATATGAGGTCATATATATAGCGGTGCCGGCAACAGGGAATGCTCCCTTACCGCCACCGATACGGTCACGAATTTCGCCACCTGTTCCGGTTGCAGCACCATTGAATGGTTCGACAGTTGTCGGGAAATTATGAGTTTCAGCCTTGAGTGAAATTACCGATTCAAAATCTTTGACTGCAAAGTAGTCTGACGTATCGTGTGTTTCAGGAGCAAATTGCTCAACCACAGGTCCCTGCAAAAATGCACAATTATCCTTGTAGGCAGAAACCACTCTGTTAGGATTGGTTTTTGTAGTCTTTTTAATCATACCGAAAAGGCTCTCCTCTTTTTCTTCGCCGTCAATTACAAATTTTCCATTGAAAATTTTGTGGCGACAGTGTTCAGAGTTTACCTGAGAAAAACCAAACACTTCTGAATCAGTCAGATTACGGCCCAATTTCTCAGCCACCTCTTCAAGATATTCAATCTCCTTCTCACTCAAAGCGAGTCCTTCTGTCTGGTTATACCCCTTGAGGTCTTCGATGTAGACAATCGGATCTGATTGTTTTTCAATTGTGTAAATCTTTTGATCGAGGATTTCATATCTTCTATTTAACATCGGATCAAACTGCACACCCGAAGCACCTTCTGCAAAAAATTGCTCAATACGAGTAATTCCTTCTATACCCATATTCTGAGTAATTTCAACAGCATTGGTACTCCACGGAGTAATCATTTCGCGACGAGGTCCGATAAATGAGCCTCTTATTTCATTTGCACCGAGTGGTTTTGCTCCACCGAACAACCAAATCAATTTTTCAATATTTTCTGCCGAAAAATCAGCAACCGATTCAACTGCATAAATGGTCGAATCCTTCTCAAAAAATACTATCATTGTCGTAACTATATTTTATGCTACAAAGTTACACAATCTTACCCAATCTCAATTTTTTTTAGCACCTTTTTTTCAACAATCGATTACTTTTTTCAACACTGACAACATTTGACAATATAAATACTCCCACGACAAATTTACCCTAACGTGAGTTTAGAGTGTGGAATTTTTGAATTTTAAAGAAAAATAATTATTTTTGTGGCAGTATTTGTTTATTACGAAATTCAAAATGAGAAATGTAAATCTTGACGGAGGTCGAACCAAAGTCGTCGACCTGCTCAAAAACGGTCAACCCGACTCGGTAGTCACTGTAAAGGGCTGGGTAAGAACTAAGCGTGGAAATAAAAACGTAGTATTTCTGGCAATCAACGACGGTTCTTCAATTAACAATATACAGGTCGTTCTTGATCCTGCCAAGTATGACGAAGAACTGCTTAAAAGCATTTCAACCGGAGCCTGTGTCAGAGTCGTAGGAAAACTCGTAGCAAGTCAGGGTTCAGGTCAATCGGTTGAAATTCAAGGTAAAGAAGTTGAACTCTATGGCGGTGCAAGTCCAGAATCCTACCCACTGCAAAAGAAGGGTCATACACTTGAATTTCTGAGAGAAATTGCACACTTGCGTCCGCGTACTAACACCTTTGGTGCCGTACTCAGAATTCGTCACGCAATGGCATTCGCTATCCATAAATATTTTAATGATCACGGATTCTATTATCTTCATACCCCACTGATTACAGCATCAGACTGCGAAGGTGCAGGAGAGATGTTCAACGTCACAACACTTAATCTCGAAGAACTGCCCCGCAACGAAGAAGGCAAAGTCGATTATACACAGGACTTCTTCGGCAAACATTGCAACCTCACTGTTTCGGGACAACTCGAAGGCGAACTCGGTGCTATGGCTTTGGGACAAATCTACACATTCGGACCGACATTCCGTGCAGAGAATTCAAATACTCCGCGTCACCTGGCTGAATTCTGGATGATCGAACCCGAAGTTGCATTCTTCGAAATCGAAGACAATATGAACCTCGCTGAAGATTTCCTCAAATATCTTATTCAATATGCATTGGATAATTGTATGGACGATCTTCAATTCCTCGCAAAAATGTATGACGGCGAATTAATTGACCGTTTGAAATTTGTATTGGAAAACGATTTCGTAAGACTCGACTACACAGAAGGTATCGAAATTTTGAAAAACTCAGGAGCAAAATTTGAGTATCCTGTAAGTTGGGGTCTCGACCTACAAAGCGAACACGAACGCTACCTTGTTGAAAAACATTTCAAAAAACCGGTTATTCTGACCAACTATCCCAAAGAGATCAAGGCGTTCTATATGAAACAAAACGATGATGGAAAAACAGTTCGTGCAATGGACGTTCTGTTCCCCAAAATCGGTGAAATTATCGGAGGATCTCAACGTGAAGAGAACTACGAAAAATTGCTCAACCGCATCAACGAACTCGGAATTCCCGACAAAGATATGTGGTGGTATCTTGACACTCGTAGATTCGGCAGTGCACCACATAGTGGTTTCGGTTTAGGATTCGAACGTTTGTTGCTTTTTGTTACAGGTATGGCCAATATTCGTGATGTGATTCCGTTCCCAAGAACTCCGAATAACGCCGAATTCTAATACAAACGACCAAACTTGATATATGATTGCAGAAGACCTTGATATACTCTGGTTTTCTGCAATCTATTGTTAAATAGATGACTTGAAACCCGAAAGTAATATTTTTTTAGTAAAAATCACAACTTGAAAAACTAATTTCAATATTTAATATCTAATTTAATACTATGGGAATTATAAGTCAAAGCCAAGTTCAGAAATTATCTCAGAAATTATCTCCACAACAGATTCAAATGATAAAGTTGTTGGAATTACCAATGCTGCAACTCGAACAAAGAATCAAACAGGAAATTGAAGAGAATCCGGTATTGGAAGAGGTCGAACAAGATATCGAACTCCAAGAAGATAAAAAAGAGATTTCGGTTGAACAATATGTCAAGGAGGAGGATAATATTCCCTCGTATAAATACCACACAAACAACTACTCGAAGGACGACAAGATTCATCAGACTCCGATTACACGCGGAATATCTCTTAGGGAATATCTCGAAGAACAACTTGGATACAAAACATTGACTAATAGAGAGTTCATTTTGGCAAAATATCTCATTGATAGTCTTGATAATGATGGCTATCTGCGAAGACCTTTGGAATCAATATCCGACGACCTTGCCTTCAATATGAGTATCGATGCAGATGTGGCAGAACTGGAAAATGCCCTGAGAACAATTCACGAACTCGAACCCGTAGGTGTAGGTGCAAGGTCGTTGCAAGAGTGCCTTCTGTTGCAGTTGGGCTCAAGGCAACCGGCTTCAGATAGTGAAAAACTTGCAAAGAAAATAATCGAAGACCATTTTGTAGAATTCACAAAAAAACATTACGACAAATTACTTAATCGTTTGGGTTGCACCAATGACCAATTTAAAGATGCCATTGACGAAATTATCAGACTATCACCCAAACCAGCCAATTTATATAATAATGATGCACAAGATATTGTGCCGCATATTACTCCCGATTTTATACTCGATTATCACAATGGAGAGTTCTCATTGTCACTAAATTATTCGAATGTTCCTGAAGTGCGAATCAATAATCAATACATCAAAATGATTCGTGAAATGTCAGAGTCCGTAAACGAAAAGCAAGAACACGAAACTATGCAGTTCATTAAACATAAGGTTGATTCTGCAAAATGGTTTATCTCGGCAATCGAACAAAGACATAAAACTTTGATGCAAACGATGCAGACGATTTTGGACTACCAACGCGAATACTTCAAGGATGGAGATATATCTATGCTCAAGCCGATGATTCTCAAAGATGTATCCGACAGAACAGGACTCGATGTTTCGACAATCTCTCGCGTAGTAAATAGCAAATATGTGCAGACACATTTCGGAATTTTATTGTTGAAGACACTCTTTTCCGAGGCTATGCAAACCGAATCGGGGGATGAGGTATCTTCTCACGAAATAAAAAATATCCTCAAAGAATATGTTGATAATGAGGATAAACGCCACCCGATGACCGATGAGGCATTAATGGAAGAACTCAATAAACGAGGCTACCAGATAGCCCGCCGCACTGTTGCCAAATACAGAGAAATGCTTGGAATTCCCGTAGCTCGACTGAGAAAAGAGATGATCTAAACCTCATTTCTAAATTGCTTTAAAATGAAGATTTTTTTGTTATAGTGCAATTTTTATTAAATTTGCACTATAAATTTTTAAATATCAAACTTATGAAAAAGGGAATAATTACACTATTGATAGTTATAGGCGTTGTATTGGCAGTCTTTGTAACTTGCAAAAATGGTTACAACAATATGGTTCAGAAACAAGAATCTGTCGCTGCACAGTGGGCTAATGTTGAGAACCAATACCAACGTCGACTCGATTTGATTCCTAATTTAGTTAATACCGTAAAGGGATACGCAAAACACGAATCTGAAACGCTGACTGCAGTTATCGAGGCTCGTGCAAATGCTACACGCCAAAATATCACTGTTGATGAACTCAATAGCCAGACAATCAACGAAATCAATAAGTCTCAGGGGGCTTTATCTGCTGCATTGGGCAAACTGATGGCTATTGCCGAGAACTACCCTGACCTTAAAGCAAACCAAAATTTCAGAGACCTGCAAGTACAACTTGAAGGAACTGAAAACAGAATCGCAGTCGAACGTCGAAAGTTTAACGACGAAGCTAAGTCATTCAATCTGTATATCAGACAGTTCCCGAGAAATCTATTTGCATCGATGTTCGGTTTTACACCACAAGCTTATTTCACTGCTGAACAGGGAGCCGCATCTGCACCTAAAGTTGAGTTTTAATCTGATTCTGTATGAGCAATCCGCGAAATCTTTTCTCCGACAATGAGAAAAATATTTTGATTCAGGCTATCAAAGAGGCAGAAAACAGATCTTCAGCCGAGATACGAATACACATCGAGAACCATTGCCGAGGTGCAGTTCTGGATCGTGCGACAGAGGTATTCCAGCAACTTGAGATGGACAAAACAGTTTTGCGTAATGGGGTTCTCATATATCTGGCAATCAAAGATCGCCAAGTTGCAATTATCGGAGATCAAGGAATTAATGCATTCGTTGAGAAAGATTTTTGGCAACAATGCTGCAATGTTATGGTTGATCATTTTACACAAAATGATTTCGTGGGCGGAATCAAGGCTGCCATTGAAAGCTTCAGAGATGATCTTGGTAAATTATTTCCACATCAACCTGATGATGTCAACGAATTGAATGATGATATTTCGTGGGGCAATTAATTTTCCGTTTTCAAGAATTTTTCTGATACAACAACTCTGATTGCTTTGGGTATAATTTCAAAATCAAACGGAGAATATCCCAATGCTTCACCATCTACTTCTGTTGCGATTTCGGGGATAGACTCGATGCGTATGTTACGTCCTCTATCCAATGAAATCTGTTTTATTCGATAGATACGTCCGTTATACAATGAGCCGAAATTGCGAATCACACCAAACTTACTAATCTTACGTATAATTGTCAAGTCGAACAAACCATCATCAGGAATAGCATCCGGAGTCTGTGACATACCACCACCATTATATTTTCCGATTCCGATTGTAGCACTAAAGACATCTTGATCAACAACGACTTTACCATCTACGTAAATCTTGACGTGAGTCGACCGATACCTAAACAGGGCTTTAAAAGTACTGAGAATATAGAGAAATTTTCCACGTTTTCCCTCCTCTTTCAGTCTATTGAATCGTCTGTTCACATAGGCATCAAAGCCTACTCCTGCGACATTGGCCATATAACGGCTTTGATGATAATTTGCTTTATAATAGGATACTTTTCCGACATCTTGTAGAAATGAATGTCCGGCTACGATTGATTTTATTGAATCGGTATATGTACGTGGAATACCAAACATTCTCACCCAGTCGTTACCCGTACCCACTGCAATAACCGACAACAACACCTCGGTCGGGACTACAACTTGTTGTATGAAAAGTCCGTTGACTACTTCGTGAATTGTACCATCACCGCCTACAATGATAATGCGTCTGTATCCATTATTGATTGCTTCAACCGACAATTCCGTAGCGTGATATTTATGTTCTGTAAAGGCAAAATCAAATGCTATAGAATTATCTCTCAATAATTTACTTATAACAGGCCAATCCATCAATCCCAATCCTTTACCTGCTACGGGATTGACAATCACAAACCATCGGTTAGAAGTATCTATTATCATCTTAATAAAAAAATGTGGGGTTGCACAAAATATCTGCAACCCCAACCTTATTAGAACATACTATTTTTCAGGAGCATTTTCGATTGTGTGACGCAAGAAATCCCAGAATTTTCCAACGCTTTCAATGTTAACTTTTTCATCAGGTGAGTGCGGGTAGCACAAAGTCGGACCAAATGAAATCATATCCCAATTTGGATACGGACCACCAAGGATACCACATTCAAGACCTGCGTGGATTGCCATAATTTCAGGTTTGTTGCCATAAAGACCTTCATAGCTTGCAATCATAGTCTTAAGAATCGGAGATTCCATATTTGGTTTCCAACCGTCATAACCACCTGTATAAGTGTACTTAGCACCTGCCAAATCGAATACTGAAGACAACATTTCAGCCAAATCATATTTCTGAGAGTTTACAGAACTACGCAACAGGCCGATAAGTTTGAATTGGTTATTTTCAGTCCAGAAGTGAGCCAAGTTTACAGATGTTTCAACCAAGCCTTTCATCGAATCACTCATACGATAAACGCCATTGAATGCACCATAAACCATATTCAATGCAGTCAATTGGGTTTCTGCATCAACAACAGTCTTAGGCATTTCAGTCTTTTCTGCTTTGAAAGTCAAACCTTCGTCAACCAAAGCGAGTTCGCTCAGATAGAGTTGTTCGTACTCAGCAACTGCAGCCTCAAACTTAACAGCATTTTCTGCCGGAACCAATACTGTTGCAATTGATTCACGTGGGATAGCATTACGCAAACCACCACCATCGATAGCACTCAGACGGAGTCCCAATTCTTTAGTCGCATATTTCAAGAAACGAACCATCAATTTGTTTGCATTACCACGTTGCAAGATGATCTCCATACCAGAGTGACCACCTTTCAAACCTTTGAGAGCCAAAGTGTATGCAGCCATTCCTGCCGGAGCAGCCTCTTCTTTGTAATCCAAAGTAAGGTTCAAATCAAGACCACCTGCACAACCTACGTAGAGTTCGCCGTGAGTTTCAGAGTCAAGATTCAAGAGGATATCGCCTTTCAATACACCTGGTTCAAGAGCAAATGCACCTGTCATACCTGTTTCTTCGTCTACTGTAATCAGGGCTTCAAGCAGACCGTGTTTCAGATCGTTATCTTTAAATGCAGCTAAAATTGCTGCCAAACCCATACCATTATCCGCGCCAAGAGTAGTGCCATCGGCAGTTACCCATTCGCCGTCTACATATGCATCAATCGGATCGTTTTCAAAATCAAATACCTTATCGCCATTCTTTTGTGGAACCATATCCATATGTGCTTGCAGTACAAGACCTTTACGTCCTTCCATTCCAGGAGTAGCCGGTTTGCGGTACATTACGTTACCAATCTTGTCAACAATACATTCGATATTGTTTTGCTTTGCAAAATCGATCAAATATTCACGAATTTTTTCTTCGTGTTTTGAAGGTCTTGGGATTTGTGTAATTTCATAAAATCTTTCCCAAACAGCCTTTGGCTCAAGGTTTTGAATTTCCTTACTCATAATCTTTTTATTAAAGTTTATTATTTAAAAAAGTTTAACATTTTCTATCTTTTAGATTCCGCAATTTACAAACATTTATTCGATTTTCAAAATAATTTGGAAGAATGTAAGAAAAAATTTCATATTTGCATTATAGTCTCAAATATATGTTAAACGTCGAAAAAATAATCATAGTATTATTATAAACCTTTTTGTGTAGTTGTGTTGTGATATCACGACCTATTGCAGCCACAGATGCACCCGTAGGTCGAAAGTGTGGGATTTCCCAAAGTGTCTTTATTGTGGATTCATCTCTTTAAACGGGAAACAATTCGGCATTAACCGAGCTACACAAAATGGCAATATTAAAAAATTTCACACGTAGATTTTTACAATGAAATATTTCTATTCGGACTTATCCGGACTCGGGTAACAAAAGTCTACGGAGAGTAATTTTTTCCCGCACACTCTCATACATAAAAAAGAACCATATTTGTGTGGAGCAAATATGGTTCTTTTTATATTCGTCACCTCGGTCGTAGCCCCTGCGGGAATCGAACCCACATCAACAGAACCGGAATCTGTCATTCTATCCATTGAACTAAGAGGCCATACTCCTTCTATTCGGGTTTACAAAGTTAATTATTTCTGTCGAGTTCTCCAAATTGCATAAAATTGCAAATCTCATTTTCAGTTATTTATTGTAAAAAAATGCATAAAAAATTGCAATTTTAGTTTTTATAATTGCAAGTATTATATAATTTTTGCTATTTTTGTAGTGTTATTAAAATTGTCGAAATGAATTTAACAGCTTGGCAACGTTTAGAAAAAGTTATTAATTGGACCGGATTATCCATTCACGCATTCGCGATGACCATCGGACTGAAACGTTCAGAAAACATCTACAGAATCAGACGTGGAAATAATGGTATCAGCAAAACTCTTGCTAAAAATATTACAAATGTTTTTCCAGAGGTTAATATTGATTGGTTGCTGGCTCGTAGCGACGAAATCTTTTTGAAACTTGAAGATAACGATAATTCATTCGGAATACCGGTATACCCTCTTGATAAGATTCAAAAATCAGAACCTACGGATTCAGACTCACTATATCACATAAACATTCCGACATTCAACGATTGTGATATGGCAACCTTTGTTACGGGCAATGCTATGGCTCCGACCATTCCTCACGGTGTAACCATACTACTCAAAAAGTGTGATATTGACAATATAGTCCCTGGTAGATGTTATCTCATAATTGCAGGCAACTCGACTTGCATCAGATACATTCGCACAATTGCAGAGAATCCTGAAAAACTCAGACTTGTTCCCGAAAACAAGACCGATTTTGACGAATTGTTAATGTCTAAAATGCAGATAGAAAAATTATACGTGATTCAGGGTGTAATTTCGAGTTTATCGCTTTAAGATTCGCGTTTCAGGACGATTGCCGATTGAGCGACATTCTTTATCTGAATGTATATCTGTTCATCATTCTTCCGCGAATAATAACATTCTGTATTTACATTCTCTAAAACCCCTCCATACCTGACATCCTCGGTTGACATCATAATCTGATATACCCCCTCTTGTTTTACATTTATTACATAGTCGTAAATGGTTTGATTCGACCAATTGAATACAAACAGATATGATCCACGTTCAAATACCAACGTACTATTCAGGGTGTCACACGAATACAACTCGGCTCGTCCAGCACTCATCACCCGACCGAACTTGACAAGGGCAATCATATCTTTATCAAATTCCCGCAAATAACTATATCTCAAAAAGGGATTATCCACCAACGACCACTGTCTGCGAGCATAACGATACGACCAATCATTCTCGGCTCTCGGAAAATCAATCCATTCAGGGTGTCCAAATTCATTACCCATAAAATTAAGGTAGGCCTCACCCGCAGTCAATATTGTAAAGAGCCGAATCATTTTATGTAGTGCAATGCCTCGTTCAATTGTAGCATTCTGCTGAGCCCGATTCATCGAACTATACATCGAACTGTCCATCAATCGAAATGATAATGTTTTACCACCGACCATTGCTTGGTCGTGCGATTCGGCATAGGCAACGGTCGGAACATAGGACAACCTATTGTTTGCAACATTCCATAGCTGCCAAACATCAATTTGGCTGATCTTATCATCAATAATTTTCGCCCAATAATCAGGTAATGACATTCCCAAACGATAATCAAATCCTAGACCTCCCTCCTCCGATGGCAACGTGATACCAGGCATTCCACTAACATCTTCAGCAATAGTCACTGCATCAGGCTTTATCATATGAATAACTCTATTGGCCAAGGTCAGATAAGCCTGAGCATCGAGATCAGAATTGCAGTCAAAATATTTATCTGGATTGTCAAATTCTGTGTAACCGTGATGTGTGTACAACATCGACGTTACACCATCAAATCTAAATCCGTCAAAATGAAACTCCTCTAACCAATATCTCAAATTAGACAATAAAAATGAGACGACTTCCGATTTTGAGTAATCAAACAGTTTAGATCCCCAATACGGGTGATCACCACGAGGAGAGCTCTTACAGTAATGATGATCTGAGCCATCTAACTCATTAAGTCCCTCATTCAGGTTTGCCACGAAATGAGAATGAACAAGATCCATAATGACGCCGATCTTATGTTTGTGTGCCTGTTTTACCAGCATCTTCAAATCATCAGGAGTCCCAAATCTTGAGGAGGGTGCAAAAAAATTTGACACGTGATAACCGAAACTTCCATAATATGGGTGTTCGGCTACTGCCATCAATTGTATGGCATTATATCCTAAAGATTTTATTCTAAGCAATACATCTTCGGTAAATTCACTCCAGGTACCCACCCTCTCCTGCTCGGTAGCCATTCCGGGATGACACTCATAAATAAACAATCCCTGAGATCTATCCAACTTGAATTTATAATCATCTTCCCAATCAAACTCAATCTCAGGATTCCATATCTGGGCACAAAAATCTTTGCTCTCATCATTTTGCACAACATACCTGCTCCAGGCCGAAATGCGATCTCTTGCCCCATTTGCTCCCTGAATGAATAATTTATATTGTGTATTATGACCAATATTGCCAAACGACCTATCCGAAAGAAATATTTCCCAAACACCATCATCTCTCTTATAAAGTGGCAGCTGTCCTCTATTCCAACCATTGAAATCACCAAATATCCAAACACCAAATGCCTCTGGCAACCACTCCCTAAACCACCACCCAGAATGTTGCGAATCATAAACAAATCCCATTTCACGATGTCGACTCGAAGCCTTATCAATATTTTCAACCCTATCACACAGATGCATATACTTGTCAAAACGCAACTCAATTTCGTTTGAGTAGCGTTCTAACCACGGATCAACATCGAAAATTTTGAGATGGTGACACATCTTTCTCCAAATTTGTTTTTAAACAATCTCATCAAAGGTACAAAATTTCTTCCAAGTTGTAGAAAATTTGAATCAAAAATGCATAAAATTGAAAAAAAGTTCTAACTTTGCAAGTTAGCGAGAGGTGTAGTACTTTTACTATACTTTGCTAATTTATTGACAATAAACAATTTAAATAAACTAATTATTAACTTAAAAACAAACAAGATGAAAAATCACCCAAAAGGACTGTTAGCAGCCGCATTAAGTAATATGGGAGAACGCTTCGGCTACTATATTATGAATGCAGTGCTGGTGTTGTTTCTTTGTTCTAAATTCGGATTAAACGAGGAACTTAGTGGCACAATCTACTCATTCTTTTATGCTGGTATCTACATTCTCAGTTTGGTCGGTGGTATTATCGCTGACCGTACTCAGAATTACAAGGGCACCATCAAAAAAGGTTTAATCATTATGGCATTGGGATACATTATCCTGTCTATCCCAATCTTGGCAACTGCAGCAAATACTCAATGGTTGTTGACATTAACTTGCGTTGCGTTGTTCCTGATCGCTTTCGGTAACGGCTTGTTCAAAGGTAACTTACAGGCTATCGTTGGTCAAATGTATGACAACTTCGAAGCTGAAGCTGCTAAACAAGGAGAAGAAGCTCTGAAGATTGCTAAAAGCAAACGTGACTCTGGTTTCCAAATTTTCTACGTATTCATCAACGTAGGTGGTCTGATTGCACCGTTCGTAGCTCCGTTGCTCCGTGAATGGTGGTTGAGTACAAACGGTTTGGTATACAACGCTTCACTTCCTGCTCTTTGCCACGAATTCTTGAACAACGCTTCAGCTATGAGTGTTCAAGCTATGGAAAACTTGAACTCAATGATGGCTGCTGCCGGTGGTAACGTTGCTGAAATGGCTGAGTCTTGCCAAAAATATTTGCAAATCTTCAATGAAGGTATTCACTACTCATTCATCGCATCTGTTGTTGCAATGTTGATCTCATTGGTTATCTTCATCGCTTCACAGAAGATTTTCCCAACTCCTGGCAAAAAGACCAAACAAGAAAATGTTACTTATACTGCAGAAGAAAAGAAAGCAATGGCAGCAGAAATCAAACAACGTATGGCTGCATTGTTCGCTGTATTGGGTATCGTAATCTTCTTCTGGTTCTCATTCCACCAAAATGGTATGTCGTTGTCATTCTTTGCTCGTGACTTCGTTGATTCATCAACAGTTGCTCCTGAAGTATGGCAATCTATCAACCCATTCTTCGTTATCGTATTGACACCGATTATTATGGCAATCTTCGGTGCATTCACTCGCCGCGGTAAAGAAATTTCTACTCCTAAGAAGATTGCTATCGGTATGTTAATCGCAGGGTTAGCATTCTTGTTCTTGGCTATTTTCTCTTATATGAAGGGTTATCCATCAGCAGACGTATTCAAAGCTCAACCTA
>CAJGBR010000009.1 GCA_904501625.1 uncultured Rikenellaceae bacterium | reverse complement strand
TTCATATTTTCCTATTTTTAATGCGATTATTTCGCTTTATTTCGCCTCTTTTTTGTCAATCCACGTAAACGACTGTCAACACATGTAAACAAGTGCGTCCCTGTGACATCGCCGAAAAACAAGTTAATGTTCCGCGGTAGAAATACGGTAGAAAAATATGGTGAAAAACGGGTTTTAACCCTAGTTATCTGGAATATGGATAACAAAAAAGCCGCTGAAATTCAGCGACTTCCTTATAGTTGACTCTAAATGGTTACAGTTGTTTACAACAAATCATTTACCGATGCAGAAATTAGCGAATATAGATGCAAGGATTTCGTCA
Organism: uncultured Rikenellaceae bacterium; assembly: GCA_904501625.1. GTDB lineage: Bacteria > Bacteroidota > Bacteroidia > Bacteroidales > Rikenellaceae > CAJGBR01. The sequence continues at coordinate 37,702 of CAJGBR010000009.1, read as the reverse complement.
GAAGTAATTTGACCAGTAATTTCGCCGAGGTAGTTGATAATTACTCTGATGTGCTCAACCACAAGGTCTGCACTCAAACCATTATTTAATGCATCTCTTGCAATGATGAGTTCGGCTCCGGAATGCTGAAGTACCTCATAATGACGAGCATTGGTCACTGTTAAATTGCTGCTCGAATCTATTTGATATGGTGAACTGATAATACTCTTTAGTTCTGCAATTCCAAAATTATCTTTTGCTGATATTACGGCATATTCACCTTGGTAATCAGTGTTTTGATTGCCATATATATCTTGTTTGTTAAAAATTAAGATCAGCCGTTTATCGTTGATATCCAAGTCTTTGAGTATGTCTGAATCGTAACCTTCACATACAGCCAAAATAATTTCGGCACGTTCGATTGCTTTTTTGCTGCGTTCGATTCCGAGAGATTCAATTTGGTCGTTGCTATTTCGGATTCCGGCTGTATCGATAAATCTGAATTTTACACCATTTATCACTACAATCTCTTCAATCGTATCACGAGTTGTGCCTGCTATGTCCGAGACAATTGCACGTTGTTCCTCGACCAGGGCATTGAGCAGAGTCGATTTACCGACATTTGGTTTTCCGACAATTGCAACGGGAATTCCATCTTTAATGGCATTGCCCGTCTTGAATGATTGACACATACTTTGAATCTCTTTTTCCAGACGTTGGATAATATTGAAAAGTCGACTGCGGTCAGCAAATTCAACATCTTCTTCCGAGAAATCGAGTTCGAGTTCGAGCAGTGTTGTCAATTCAACAAGTTGTTCTCTCAAATCGTTTATGCCAGAAGAGTAGTTTCCCTTCATTTGATTCAAGGCAATGCGGTGGTATGCCTTTGAGTCTGAAGCAATCAGATCAGCCACAGCTTCAGCTTGAGATAAATCAAGTTTCCCATTTAGGAACGCACGCATTGTGAATTCGCCCTTCGCAGCAGCAGTTGCTCCGTTTGTAATCAGAGCTTCAAGTGTTTTGTCTGCAATATATTGAGATCCGTGGCACGAGAATTCGACAGAATCTTCACCTGTGTAGGAGTGAGGAGTACGAAATACCGTAGCCAGAGCCGTGTCGATTACCTCTCCGTTCAGTATTATCTCGCCAAAATGGACACTATATCCCTCGGCTTCAGACAACTTTGAATTATTCTTTTTGACAAATACACGATCGGCAATTTCTAATGCTTCGGGACCGCTGAGTCGAATTACACAAATGGCACCGCCCGTCGCCGTAGCGACTGCTGCAATAGTCTGTTCGGTTGTAATCATATCGATTATGGGATATAAATAGTTCTGCCTGCACGTAGTGATTTGGCATCTTTGAGATTATTAGCCTTCATAATAGCTCGAGTCGTAGTGTGATATTTATTTGCCAAGGCACCTAAAGTGTCACCTTTGCGAACTTTATATCTTGTACCTCGACCCGGAGAGTTCCAGGTTTTCGAGAAATTAGCCGGATTGATAAACTCCTTGAGATAGAGAGAGTCTTTGGCATTAATCTCCTTTTCGTGCTCAATGAATGTCGAAATCAACTCGATCGGCAGGTTCAACGGGTATGCCTTATTGGCAGTAACAGGAATAATATCGAGTTTATATTGAGGGTTCAGTTCACGCAGACGTTCCGTTGAGATTGGAATCGTAGTTGAGATCTGGTCGAAATGGGTTAATTTCTGAACGAGTATGGTGTCGGTCGGCTGTCCGAAATCGAATTTATCCGGATTGATGTCGTGAACTTTGTGAAAAGTGTAAGCATACGTTGCTCCAATGAACGCGGGGACATAACCTCTGGTCTCTCTGGGCAGATATTCATAAACGTCCCAGAATGTTTTTGCATTGTTGCCGGCACGTTTGATAGCTTTGTTTACATTTCCGGCTCCGCAGTTGTACGCAGCAATAGCGAGGGTCCAGTCGTGATATATTTCGTATAGATCTTCGAGGTGTTCGCAGGCTGCCTGAGTTGCTGCCCGAGCATCATAACGTTCGTCTATGAAGGCATTTATTTCGAGTTTGTAGTTCTTAGCCGTTGCATACATCATTTGCCACATACCCGTAGCACCGGCTCTTGAAACAGCCTTTACTTTCATTGCCGATTCGACGAATGCAAGCAGTTTTAGTTCGAGTGGCATATTTCTTTTATAGAGTTCCTCTTCGATCATTGGAAAGTACAGACGGGCGATACCCATCATAGTCTCCATTTGCGAACGATATTTAATTGAGTAATTTTCGATATACCGTCTGACTAGGGTGTTATAAGGCAACCTGATCATTGTGGGCATCATTTTCAGACGTTGTTCATAAACCGAATCTGGGATAGAACGCTTAGTGTCAATAAGATCTATATCATCAAGAGTTATAAATTCATTCACATACGAGTCGTACGATTCGAGCATATTTCGCATAGTCTTGGCAGCCAACAAAGAATCGTATTGTTCTGGCGTGAATTTAAGGTTTAGCTTTCCATCGGGAGTATTGGCATAGATGCTGAATGAGAACAGACTTGCCAGAGATATCAAAAAAAGTCTCATAATTTGGATTAGAAATTAACACTCATTGAGAGTCCGATACCGTGAGCCCGACCTGAAGATGGAGTAGACAATTCGAGTAGCGAAGGTTCAAGTCGAACTGACAGTTCATCAGAGATGTCATAATCTTTTAGATGTGCATCAACGTGAGCATCAACAACATTCAGCAGATAGAATGCACAAGTGAGGATAATGCTGAAATCTCGGTTTCGGCGGAATGCATCACGAGTATTTTTGAGAACTGTGGACGAGTATCTTCCATTGAATTCATCTATGGTTTTGTCATCTCCGTCAGTCATTAATTTATAGGCCTGGCGGTATCGTTGGTAACCTCTGTTATTGAAATCGACGATATATCCCATTGTTGCGAATCCGCCCAACACGATAGGTACTTTCCAGAAACTTCCGTTGTAGATTTGCCCTGCTCCGGGGAATATCATTGAGAGGGTAGTAGCCTTCTTAACCGACGAGCCGTAGTTTGGGTAGTTCAGCAGTCCGTCTCCCAGAAAATAGAGATACGTAGCTGCCGCACCCAACATAAATATGGTTTTTTGTGTATTGTATTTTAGTTCTTTGGATTTGAGATTGTCGCATACATCTCGAGACTGATTGTTGTATACGGCATCATTATATTGTTGTTTGAAATCTTTGGCTTTATTTCCGGCAGAGATTCCCAATGCCGCCATTGTACCCACCGAACCGTAGAGAATTGGCAATTTCCAGGCTTGTTTGTTGTAGACTTGAGATAGCCCTGGAACAACGATTGAGAGTGCAGTGACCCGACTGATCGGCATAGTATCCCTGAACAGTTTGGATTGAGTCATACGACCTGCATCAATTGCGATTTGTCTGCGTTCAAGTTTCAGTTGTCGGTTTGATTGTTTTTGGGTTTTATTTTCGACCTGAGCGAATCGCGAATCTTGAGCTGCGACTCGGTCAACCATTCCGACAGCGAGAATGATAACTGCAAGTATCGTTAACCAATGGAATCTCATTTTGAGTCTAATTTTTGATTTTTTCGAAAGTCTCGAGTATTTGATTTATCTCCTCATCGGAATTGAACTCGATAATGATTTTGCCTTTACCTTTAGCATTTTTCTTTATTGCGATATCCTGATTGAAGAATTTTTCGAGATACTCGACAAGTCGTGTGTATGATTCAGGGAACTCTTCGTCCGAGATAGTTGCTTGAGGTTTACTGTCAGCAAGTTTCTTAACGAGTTCTTCAACCTGTCTTACGGAGAGTTTTTGCTTGATGATTTTTTTCAGAATTGCAATCTGGTCAGCACGTTTTTCGACATTGATCAAAGCACGAGCGTGTCCCATTGAGACAAGGTCTTCGCGGATTGCGAGTTGTATCTCTTCGGGAAGTTTCAGCAGTCTTAAGTAGTTTGAAATTGTCGAACGTTTTTTGCCCACACGTTCTGCCAGAGTCTCTTGTTTGAGGTTGCATTCATCAACAAGGCGTTGCAGACTGAGTGCAATTTCTATTGCGTTGAGGTCTTCTCTTTGTATGTTTTCTACCAGAGCCATTTCAATTAGAGTTTGGTCATCAACCTCTCTGACGTATGCCGGGATAGTTTCAAGGCCTGCGATTTGAGATGCTCTGAAACGTCGTTCTCCACTGATAATCATAAATGTGCCGTCAGTGTTTTTCTTTACGGTTATAGGTTGAATTACACCGAGAGTCGAGATTGATTCGGCCAACTCTTTCAGCAGTTCTTCATCAAAAATGGTACGGGGCTGATTGGGATTAGGAATAATCCTTCCGATTTCGATTTCGTCGAAGGCATTCGATTTACTCTTGACCGGAGCATTGACTTGTTCTATTTCGAAGATCGCGTCCAAACCGCGACCTAAACGTTCAGTTTTAGGCTTATTCATAGCGATTACTGATTATTGTTAAGAAATTCGCGTGCCATATTCAGGTAATTGATGGCACCCGAAGAATTTGCATCATATTTTATAGCCGACAGACGATGACTCGGAGCCTCTCCTAAACGGATATTTCTTTGGATTACGGTTTCGAATACGAGTTTTCCGAAATATCTTCTCACTTCAGCCACGACCGAATTGGCCAGATTTGTTCTTGAATACATTGTCAGGAGGAATCCTTCAATTTCAAGATTCGGGTTCATTTTCGATTTGACGGTCTTGATCGTATTGAGTATTTTCCCGAGACCTTCGAGGGCAAGATATTCGCATTGGACCGGGATAATTACACTGTCAGCAGCAATCAATGCATTAAGAGTCAGTAGTCCCAATGATGGTGAACAATCGATGATGATGTAATCGTAATTATTTCTCACTTTGGCCAGCGTTTTTTTCATACGACTGAGAGCATTCTCCATATCACCGAGTTCTTTTTCGGCACCTGCCAGATTTATGTTGGACGGTAGCACACTCAGAGTTGGGTGTATTTCACTTTGTTGTATTGCTTGGTCGGCCTCCAGTCCGTTGATAATACACTCGTACACGTTGTTTTCAGAATTTATATCAAATCCGAGTCCGGAGGTACTTTGAGCCTGAGGGTCAAAATCCACCAGTAGTACTTTTTTCTCCAATACGGACAAACTTGCAGCAAGGTTTATCGAGGTCGTAGTTTTACCTACGCCACCTTTTTGATTTGCAACAGCAACGACTTTCCCCATAATTTAACATTAGATTAATTTTGCAATATTACAAATTTTTTCCGAAAAACTTGGTCTGTTCCTCAAAATTAGATTCAAAATGAACATTTACATCGACTTAAAATATTGATATAGAATAGTGATATTTGAAAAAAAATATATACTTTTGCGTGTTGTGGGTAGAGGTGGTATTTGAGAATATCCAAATAGTTTGAATTAAATTGAGACGGATTATCTCCATAATAATGACGATGTTTGCGATGGCAGTGTTGATGGCTACATCAATATTGCCGCACCATCATCACGGGGATATGATTTGTTGGACACCGGATAATTGTCCTGTCTGCAAGTGTGAAATCGCAGACCATTATCACGAGAGTTCAGACTGTACGGAACACACTCACGACGATGACCACGATACGGGTCGTTGTGTCGCATTGTCGCCATATTTGGCTGCAGCACACGATACACGTGATCAGAACTGGTATGTTGAGTTGCCTTCTGTTGGCGACTTTACCTTTGAGTCGGGATTTTTATTGGCATCGATGATGCCTGAACGCATTGATAGTCACGATGAAATCGTTGATGAGATGAAGGCCTCAAGGCTCTTTGTCATCAGTCAGGGGTTGCGTTCACCTCCTTGTGTTTTGTAATTTCATTTTAGAGAAATAGGGATATCCCGGTTGTCCGCGGTGGCAGATTCTGTGAATCGGCCGAAATAAGTGTCTATAATTCAAACATAATAAACGATGAAAAAATATTTAATGCTTGCAGCCGCTTTGGTATTTATGTTTTCGTGCGGCAAGCAAAATGAAAAGAAACATTCTGATCATAAGCACACAACTCAGACTATAGCTCATAACCATTCGAGCCATAATCATAAGGATCACGACCACGATCATAATCACGATGACAAGAAGTCTACAAAGTCAACGACTGCTACAAAGAAGACTGAGTCTCATTCTCACGATCACGAGGGACATAATCACGAAGGTCACGATCATAATCACGATGACAAGAAGTCTACAAAGTCAACGACTGCTACAAAGAAGACTGAGTCTCATTCTCACGATCACGAGGGACATAATCACGAAGGCCATAACCACGAGGGCCATAACCACGAGGGCCATAACCACGAGGGCCATAACCACGAGGGCCACGATCACGGAAATCCTAATGAGATTGTCTTCACAAAGGCTCAGGCAAAGGTTGCCGGATTGCAGACCGAGGTTGTCTCGTTCGGTGATTTTACCCGTGTGATACGTACCTCTGGCGAGATACTGACTGCAGTCGGAGCCGAACAGGTTATTGTTGCAAAAAGTTCGGGTATTGTATCGTTTGTCAAGAGTGTCGCTGTAGAAGGAGCTGCTGTGAATTCAAAACAGAAATTGGCATCAATAAGTTCACGTAATTTGTCAAAAGGTGATCAATATGTTCAAATAAAGGCAGAATACGAAGCAGCCGAAAAAGCATATAACAGAGATAAAAAGTTGAAAGAGGATAATATCGTATCGGCAAAAGACTACGAACGCAGTCGTGCTGCGTATCTTGCAGCCAAGAGTCGCTATGATGCAATTTCTGGTAGCAATGAAAAATCGGGTGTGACAGTAGTTTCACCTATTTCTGGATATCTGAAATCGCGTCTTGTTACAGAGGGCGATTTCGTGGAAGAGGGTACTCCGATAGCAGTGGTGACTCAGACCCGTCGTCTGCAGTTGAGAGCAGAAGTCCCCGAAAAATATTATGCGGAATTGCGTAATGTCAAGAGTGCAAACTTTACGACGACCTATGATGATAAGCTGTACAAGTTGGCTGAAATGAACGGACGTCTGTTGTCGTATGGTCGCAATTCGGCTGACGGAGCATTCTATGTGCCGGTGACATTTGAATTTGACAATTGTGGAGATGTTCTACCTGGAGCATTTGTTGAAATATATCTATTGGCAGATTCACGTCATCACGTCATTACGTTGCCTTTGGAAGCCATCTCTGAACAACAAGGTGTTAAGTTTGTTTATATCAAGTTAGATGAAGAGTGTTACCAGAAACAAGAGGTCAAAACAGGATTGTCTGATGGCGAACGTATCGAAATCTTGTCTGGTCTCGAAGAGGGACAAGAAGTGGTAACTCGAGGTGTTACTCAAGTCCGATTGGCTGCTTCGGCATCAGTAGTTCCTGAAGGTCACTCACATAGTCACTAATCCATAGGAGGAACAGAGATGCTTAATCGCATAATAAGATTTTCACTTAACAACCGATTGATAATACTTATAGGTGCCGTATTGCTGACCCTTGGAGGAATTTATACAGCATCAAATATGGAGGTTGATGTATTTCCAGATTTGAATGCACCGACGGTTGTTGTAATGACCGAGGCACACGGAATGGCTGCCGAAGAGGTCGAACGATTGGTAACTTTCCCGATAGAGACTGCTGTTAATGGTGCGACGAATGTGCGACGAGTGCGTTCATCATCATCAATGGGATTCTCTATTGTTTGGGTAGAATTCGATTGGGGTACGGATATTTATCTGGCACGTCAGATTGTATCAGAAAAACTCTCTATTGTATCCGAAGAATTGCCTTCTAATGTGGGTAAACCTACATTAGGTCCGCAATCTTCGATCTTGGGTGAGATGATGATTGTCGCTTTGAGATCGGATACAACCTCGTTGCAAGATTTGCGTACTATGGCTGATTGGACATTACGTCCGTTGTTGTTGTCGATGGGTGGAGTAGCACAGGTTGCCGTTATCGGAGGTGAGATTAAAGAGTATCAGATTTTGGTGTCACCGGCCCGAATGAAACGCTATGGAGTAACCCTTGATGAGGTATTGGCCGTTACACGCGGAATGAACCGCAATGCTTCGGGTGGAACAATATATCAATATGGTAATGAGTATATTATTCGTGGTATGTTGTTGACAGATCAGGTTGATCAAATTGCCAAAGCCGTAGTCAAAACGGTTGATCGTGTTCCGGTGAAACTTGAGGATATTGCAGAGGTGAGGATCGGTAATAAGGCTCCGAAGTTGGGTCTTGCATCACACCGAGGTGAGCCTGCCGTGATTATGACTGTCACAAAACAGCCTGAAACCAACACTCGTGATTTGACTGATCGCATTGATGTGGCCCTTGAGGATATGAAGAAGAGTCTGCCTGCAGATGTTGAAATTGCAACCGATTTGTTCCGTCAGTCTCGATTCATTGACAACTCGATTGGCAACGTTAAGAAATCTCTTTATGAGGGTGCAATCTTTGTAGTAATCGTGTTGTTCATATTCCTGATGAATGTTCGCACAACGGTTATTTCGTTGGTAACTATTCCGTTATCTATATTGTTCTCTATACTTACACTGCGTCTGTTTGGGTTGACAATCAATACAATGTCGTTAGGCGGTATAGCTATTGCTATTGGTTCGCTTGTCGATGATGCTATTGTCGATGTCGAAAATATTTTTAAACGACTCAAAGAGAATCGAATGTTGCCTGTGAACGAGCAGAAGAGTAAGATTGCAGTTGTATTCGATGCGTCACGCGAAGTCCGAATGCCGATTCTGAACTCGACACTTATTATCGTTGCATCATTTGTGCCGTTATTTTTCCTTAGTGGAATGGAAGGCCGAATGCTAGTACCGCTGGGAATTGCGTTCATTACATCGTTGTTTGCATCAACATTGATTGCCTTGACACTGACACCTGTATTGTGTAGCTATCTGCTGAGCCGTAATGGTGGCAAAGAGGAAAAAGATTCGTTTATTGTACGTTTGCTTAAGAAAGTCTATTCTCAGGCATTGTCTTGGGTACTTAACCATAAGGGTGTTGTACTGATTCCGACAGTTCTGATTTTGTTGTTGTCGATATATATTTATACTACATTGGGACACAGCTTCTTACCACCGTTTAACGAAGGTTCGATGACTGTCAATGTCAGCACGTTGCCGGGTGTGTCGCTTGAAGAGTCTGATAAGATTGGCCGTCGTGCAGAGGAGATTCTGTTGTCAATACCTGAAGTTAAGACAACAGGTCGTAAGACAGGTCGTGCCGAGTTGGACGAACACTCATTTGGAATTAATACATCAGAGATCGAAGCTCCGTTTGAGTTGAAGGATCGTTCAAAAGATGAGATGCTCAAGGAGGTTCGTGCCAAGATGGCAACCCTGCCAGGTGTGAATGTCGAAATAGGGCAGCCCATTTCTCACCGTATTGATGCAATGTTGTCCGGAACAAAGACTAATATTGCGATTAAGATATTTGGTACGGATTTGACACATCTGTTTAAATTAGGGAACGAAATCAAGACCTTGATTACAGATATCCCGGGAATTGCCGACCTGAATGTCGAACAACAGATTGAACGTCCTCAGTTGACAATCATACCACGTCGAGATGTTCTGGCTAAGTATGGAGTCCCGATGCCACATTTCGCCGAAATGGTAAATGTCTTGTTGGGTGGCGAGGCCGTATGCGAGGTTTATGATGGCAATAAGGCTTTTGATCTTACGTTGAAAGTAGCTGACTCTGACCGTGCTACAATCGAATCAATCGGTGATATGTTGGTTGATGCCGGAGGTCAAAAGGTTCCGTTCTCGACACTTGCCGAGATTAAATCGTCGATGGGACCGAATACGATTAATCGCGAAAACGTGAGCCGTAAGGTTGTTGTGTCAACCAACATTTCGGGAGCTGATTTGCGAGGTGTCGTAGATGCGATTCGTGAACGTGTAGATGAAAATATAACACTACCAGAGGGTTATCATATTGAGTATGGTGGTCAGTTTGAAAGTGAACAGGCTGCGTCACGTACATTGATGATTGCGTCGATATTTGCTATTCTGGTAATCTTTATGTTGTTGTATAACGAATTCCGCAGTGCTCCACAATCGTTGATTATTATGTTAAATCTGCCGTTGGCACTTGTTGGCGGAATATTGACCATCTACTTTACGGATAAGGTGGTAAGTATTCCTGCGATTATCGGATTTATTTCGCTGTTCGGTATTGCAACCCGAAACGGTATGTTGTTGATTTCCCGATATAACGACCTCATCGAAAGAGGTGAATCTCTCAGAGAAGCCGTCATTCACGGTTCGAGCGACCGTCTGAATCCGATTTTGATGACAGCACTGACTTCTGCACTTGCGTTGATTCCGTTGGCATTGGGTGGCGAACTGCCAGGAAATGAAATTCAGAGTCCGATGGCTAAGGTATTGCTTGGAGGTTTGTTGTCGTCAACTCTTCTGAACGGATTTATTGTTCCGATTGTATACACCTATCTACAACATAGAGGAATGACAAAACGTGACGATAAGCAGATTTCAGAACAACTGAATTAAAGTGTTAGTTATGAAAAAAGTATTAACCATTATAGCATTTGTAGCATTGTGGACATTGCCTTCTCAAGGACAGAACTGGGCTGAATTTGTATCCACAATTGAAAAGAATAATCTGACAATAAAGGCATTGCGAGACGCAGCAAATGCTCGTCAATTAGCTAATAAATCAGAAAAACTATTGTCTGATCCGAGTGTTGAGTTCGGCTATTTCTGGAGAACTCCATCGTCAATCGGCAATAAGAAAAGTTTCAGTGTAAGACAAGGTTTCGATATGTCGACAATTACCGGGGCTAAATCAAAGATGGTAAAGGCTCTGAATGTCAAAACTGAAGCAGAATATCGTGCAAAGCGAATCGAAGTGTTGCTTGAGATTGAACGAGTTGGCATCGAGTTGTACTACTATGAGTCGGTGCTGCAACATCTGACTGCTCAGTTGAACAATGCACAACTGCTCGAAAGAAGTTATGCGAAAAGACTCGAATCTGGCGATATCAGCAAGATGGTCTATAATGCAGCACGTAGTAATCTGTTGAAGGTGACAACAGATTATAAAAATGTATGTATCGAACGAGATGCACTGCTCTCACGACTCGAGGTACTCAATGGTGGTAATGAAATTAAGTTGGTAAAACCTGAATTGTTATTGCCGCAAGATTTCGATAGTTGGGTGCAGCAGGTGGCTGAAAAGAATCCAGCTTTGGAGAATGCACTCGCACAGGCCGAGTCTGATAGACGTCGCCTGACTGTAAATCGACGTTCGGCATTACCATCATTGAACGTGGGTTATGCACGTGAGTCGAGTCCTGCGGAAAAGGCTGAAGGTTTAGTCGTTGGGCTCAGTGTTCCGTTGTGGTCTGGTCGCAATCAGGTAAGACAGGCAAAAGCTGCAGTTGAAGCCTCAGAGGCCGAATTGATGCAGACTCGATTGGACGTGGAGGCTCATTTGAGACTTCTATACGAAAAGGCAACCTCGTTGCAGCAGTTGGCTATGATGGCAGAAAAAGAGATCGTCGAGGCAGATGAGTTGAATCTGTTGAGAAAGGCTGTTGAAGCTGGAGAAATTTCAATTGGAGATTATATCTCGTTGGCCCACGTGCAGTATGATCTGCTGAAGCAAAAGGAGTCTTTGTGGAGAGATTATCGAATCGTAACAGCCGAATTGCTCTCAGTCGAGTTATAATCTGATAGAAGAGGAACAAAAACAAAGGGTGTCTGAAAAATCTCAGACACCCTTTTTATTCAGTAAACTTGAACGGACTATTTGCAAGCAGTACTTAGACGTTCGAATAATTCGTCAATCTTTGTGAACATATCGTTTCTCAATGCAAGGTAGTGTTTGCGAACCAGAGAACGATTTTTTGGTTCAGCAGGATTGTTTGCACGTTCAATAAGTTCGTTACGCAAATCCACTGCGTCTTCGATTATCGAAAATATTTCGGCACGACCTTTCTCAGGGTGGAAATAGAGGCAAGTATAGCAATTTGAAATAACTTCGCTTACCAAATAATCGATGTCTTTTTTAGTTTCTCTCAGTTTAGTCATAACCGTAAATTTTTGTTTAGTGATTTTTCAACGCACGAAGATAGTGAAAATTTACTCAACTGAATATTTTTTTTGTCAAAAAGTATGATTTTTAAAAAAAATGATTAACTTTGCTCTTGAAATGACTTAGAAATCAGAGCAAAGCAGATTTCGATATAGAGGGTGAATACTAAATGTAGCGAGTGCAGAAGTCATTTTATTCTTATCAAGAATCGAAGTTACATCGAGATATTTAGATTGTTTAACCACAAAATGTGCACTATGCAAGAATTAGTAAACAACATTAAAACTGAGATTGAAAAATTCACTCTCAATGCTGATCTCCAAGTTGCTAAAGGTAACAAAGCAGCTGGTACACGTGCTCGTAAAGCAGCGTTGGAACTCTCAAAGATGCTGAAAGAATTTAGAAAAGTATCAGTGGAAGAAGCTAAGAAATAGTTTTTAAGTAAAACTTTTTCGAGTACAAAAGAAAAGTATCTGTCCAAGATTGGTCAGATACTTTTTGTTGTAATTATCAATGCAAATATTATTTTTTTGAGTGGTTGTGAAAAAAATAACACAAGGTGTTGTGTAAATCTAAAAATAAAATCGTAACTTTGCACGAATTTGTGAAAATTGAAAAGTTGAATAAAACAATAAACAAGAAAAATTATGAAAAACATCGATTTAAGCAAGTATGGAATTCACGATGTTAAGGAAATCGTGTACAACCCATCTTACGAAATGCTCTTTAATGAAGAGATGAATCCAGAATTGACAGGATTTGAAAAGGGTAAATTGACAAAACTTGGTGCTGTTTCTGTTGATACAGGTATATTTACAGGTCGTTCGCCTAAGGATAAATATATCGTTATGGACGAAAATACTAAAGACACTGTATGGTGGACTTCAGAACAAGCTAAGAATGACAATAAACCAATCTCTCCGGAAGTTTGGGCTAGCTTGAAAAAATGCGTGGCAGATCAGTTGAGCAACAAACGTTTGTTCGTTATGGATACATTCTGTGGAGCAAATCCTGATACAAGAATGAAAGTACGCTTCATCGTTGAGGTTGCTTGGCAAGCTCACTTCGTGAAGAATATGTTTATCCGTCCGACTGAAGAAGAGTTGGAAACTTATGGAGAACCAGATTTCGTAGTTTTGACAGGTTCTTTGACAACTAACCCAAATTGGAAAGAACAAGGTTTGAACTCTGAAAACTTCGTAGCATTCAATATTACTGAACGTATGCAAGTTATCGGCGGTACGTGGTATGGTGGTGAAATGAAGAAAGGTATGTTCTCAATGATGAACTATTTCTTGCCATTGAAGGGTATCGCTTCTATGCACTGTTCTGCAAACAAAGGTAAAGATGGAGACGTTGCTATCTTCTTCGGTTTGTCTGGTACAGGTAAAACAACTTTGTCAACAGATCCAAAACGCGAATTGATTGGTGATGACGAACACGGTTGGGATGATTCTGGTATTTTCAACTTTGAAGGTGGTTGCTATGCTAAGACTATCAACTTGGATCCAAATTCAGAACCAGATATCTACAACGCAATCCGTCGTGATGCTCTGTTGGAAAACGTAACTGTAAATGAAGATGGTTCTGTTGATTTTGCAGACGGTTCACGTACAGAAAACACACGTGTATCTTACCCGATTTACCACATCGAAAATATTGTTAAACCGGTATCTAAAGCTGGACACGCTCAGAAAGTTATCTTCTTGACAGCAGATGCATTCGGTGTAATGCCTCCGGTTTCTAAATTGACTCCTGAACAGACTAAATATTACTTCTTGTCAGGCTTTACAGCTAAGTTGGCTGGTACAGAACGTGGCGTAACTGAACCAACTCCGACATTCTCAGCTTGCTTCGGTGCAGCGTTCCTCGAACTCCACCCGACAAAGTATGCTCAAGAATTGGTTAAGAGAATGGAAGCCGTAGGTGCTACAGCATATATGGTCAACACAGGTTGGAATGGTACAGGTAAACGTATCTCTATCAAGGATACTCGTGGTATCATTGATGCTATTTTGGACGGTTCAATCGAAAAGGCAGAAACTAAGAATATTCCTTACTTCAACTTTGAAGTGCCGACAGAATTGCCAGGCGTTGATACAAACATTCTCGATCCTCGCAACACATACTCTTGTGCTTGCCAATGGGAAGAAAAAGCTAAAGATTTGGCTGGACGTTTCATTAAGAACTTCGAAAAATACACTGATAACGAAGAAGGTAAACAACTCGTTAACGCAGGTCCGAAACTTTAATCAGGTTTCTACGCATAACAATAATACCCGAACCATTCTTGGCTCGGGTATTTTTTTAATGCAATTATCGAAAAAAATACTTTCAAATGCAATGCAATCGGGAGTAAATCACAATCAATTGGGAGTTACTTGTTACGTTTTCTTATGATTAACTCAATAATGGTCGAAATAATAAAACCAAAACCTGCACCCAGACAAACGCAACCGGCATAAACTGTCTCTCTGTTCATATGAGCCATATAATCTCCTGATGAAAATGGGTGATAGAGAGAAATGAAGTAACAAGCAACTAATCCGATGCCGGCACCAAATAGAATACAACCACAACGAATAGGCCACATCTTAACTCTCGTAGGAACTAAAGAATCATTTTGATTCTCGATGCCTGATCTTTTACCGACTCCGAAAGAACTTAATTTGACATACTCAATAATGTCTTTGCTTTCGATTCGATTAATGATGGTGTTTCGTTCGCGTCTTGTTGCAAACAACTCGAAAATTTTGTAAATAAAATACGCAATGATAATGGCTATTGCTACTGCTGCTAATTCATCAAACATAGTTGTAATTTTTTAATTTGTAAATTATTTTAATCTTTGTCTTATTAGACGTAGTTTGTGATAAAAGGTTACAGTTCTGAGATTAAAAATTTAAAGGGTAATTGATTTTTTTGTAAAATGTGTAACCTTTTTCTGATTTTGACGTCTAACATACGTTATGTTACACAGCGAAAGGGACCTCATTACACGGATTAAAGATGGCGATACAAGACTGTTTTCAGTTCTTGTTGATGAGTATTCAGTGGCAGTGTATTCTCTGGTTGTGAGAATTGTCGGGCGGAAGGAGGATGCTGAAGAGGTTACCCAAGATGTATTCCTTAAAGCATTCGAAAGTTTGCATACGTTTAATTTTCGAAGTTCGTTTTCCACGTGGTTGTATCGTATAGCCTGTAATTGTGCGTTGTCTAAGATGCGGAGAAAACGACAATGCTATTGTGAAATAGATGAGTCCAGATTGCAAGCAGTCTCTGATTCTCAAGCAGACAGTCTTGAAGATATGATTGAGAATCAACAACAAATTGAGAAATTATTGCAGGCTATCGGTCGGTTATCGGCAGAGGATCGAGTTTTGCTGATGTTGTATTACTACGAAGAGTGTTCGATTGCCGAGTGTGCAATGGTTACCTCATTGAGTGAGAATCTTGTGAAGGTGAGATTACACCGTATAAGAAAAAAACTTTATATACTTTTAACTGATGAAACGAAGTGAAAAGATAAACCGAGCCCTGAAAGAGATGGACGTAGCTCCATTGTCATCTGATTTTAGTTCAAAGGTAATGGCCCACATTGAACAGCAACAAGAACGTGTCGGTCGACAAGAACGAATTATTCTATCTATATGTGCCGGAGTGTGTGTCTTAGCCTCTCTGATCTGCGGAGTTCGTTATATCATAGATTTAAAAGTGTTTGATGAGGTTATATTAGCGTTCAGTGAGATGAAAATTAATGTGTGGATTGTGGTTATTGTCACGTTGATGGCAATTGCAGATGTCTATCTGAGACGCTATTTATTCAGACAGAGTAAACGATTATAACAAAATGGATTTGTATTACAAAAAAGAGTGTCCCACGAAGACACTCCTTTTTTATTTTCGTTTTGAGAAACTTATTTTTGATTCGTTGCCATTGATGAGTCTCCCGATGTTTTTTTTGTGAGTCAGAATCAGCAATACAGAGATTACCGAACAGGTGATGATCAACGATTCTGAGCGTTCACCGAAGACAAAAACAACAAATATAGGCAATAGTACACCCGCAGTTATCGAACTGAGAGATACATACTTGGTTATAGCAAGCACCAATATGAATGCTGCCAGACACAACAAAACAGCCGGCCAATAGACCGCAAGCATAGCACCTGTCAGAGTTGCAACGCCTTTGCCTCCTTTGAAACCTGCGAATATCGGGAATATGTGACCGATTACGGCAGCTGCCAGCAGTCCGATTTTGAGATTGAACAGAGGGTCGCTACCTGCGAAATATGGTGAAAATGCGGCCAGTGAAACGGCTACAAATCCCTTGAGTGCATCAATCAGAAAAACAAACAGAGCCGCTCGTTTGCCTAGAACTCTTAATGTGTTGGTAGCACCAGCGTTATGGCTGCCATATTGACGCACATCAATGCCGTAGAAACGTTTACCTATCCATACTGCACTCGGTATTGAGCCCAATAGGTATGCAGCTATAACCAATAATACGATTTTCATATTCAAAACTTTTTTGCAAAAGTACGATTTTTCTTATTAAAATTTGTGAAGTTTTGTTTGAAATAATGTAATTTTGCAAGATACGGTCAAAAGACTAAGAAAATTAATTTAGGTTAAGAGGTCGAATTATGGGAAAATTTTCTGAAAATATAAAGGACTTGAAGTGGTGGCGTCAGTGGATTTACCTCGTCGTAGGTAGCTTTATGATGGCATTGGCGTATGTGTTGTTCATTACTCCGTATAAGATTATTCCGGGTGGGGTATACGGCATCGGAATCGTGCTGAATTATTTGTGGCCGAGTATTATGGTCGGAACTTATGGACTATTGATGGATATTCCGTTGTTGCTGATTGCACTGAAGTTGTTCGGAGCTCGTTTCAGTGGTAAAACCATAATTGTTTCGGTATTGTGTCCATTGATGATGAATGCCTTGACAATCTGGGTCGGAGGAACTGATCCTGAGGTCATCCTCGGAGGAAATATAAATCTGTCTGAAGATGTATTATTAGCTTGTCTGTTTGGTGGTGCAATTTTCGGACTTGGTTTGGGATTAGTATTCCGAACAAATGCTACCTCTGGCGGGTCGGATATCATTGCGATGATTGTGCGAAAATACACACATCTGAGATTGTCGCGTGCAGTATTGATAGTCGATTCGAGTATCGTGCTGATTGGTTTGGCTGTGTTTGGCGAGTGGCTGATGCCGATGTATTCGCTGATAGTTATATTTATGATATCTCAAGTTATTGATTATGTCGTAGATGGTGGTTCGAACAATAATGTGCTGTTTATTTTGTCTGAGAAAAAAGAGGAGATTGAACACCTGATTCTGCACGAGTTGGACCGTTCGGGAACATACATATCGGCAAAGGGAATGTACTCGAAAGAGGATAAGAATATGATATTTTTAGTAGTCAGTCGTCGTGAGGTTTCGCGTGTGAAAGATTACATCAGAGAGGTTGATCCGAGAGCATTTATTGTGATATCAAACGCACACGATATCTATGGCGAAGGGTTTAAATCTTTTTCGGAATAGTTGATAATGAAAAACAAAGAGAACATACTGAGAGTATTGGCCTATGTGGTTGCTGGAATCCTGATGATTCAGATGATGCCGCAATCGAGTAAGTTTTTGAGTGAATTCAGAGAGGGTGAACGTTGGAATCATCAGACGTTGAAGGCTCCGTTTGATATTCCGATTTTTAAGACTGATGCTGAGATTGAGGCTGATCGTCGGGCAGCGGAAATAAATTATATTCCAGTATATCGAATTAATTCTGCGGCACGCCAGCAAGCATTAGAATTGGTTAAGAAAGAGTATTCTATTGATGATCATCAAATTGAGAATCTGCAACCATCTAAGAGTAAAGACTTGACTGATCGTCAAATTGTTGGTATAACATTGGCTCGCGGACTCAACGAAATCTATGATAAGGGAATTGTTGACAAGAAGGAAAAGTTTGCAAATGATCCTGTTTCTGGAGAGTCGCTTATCAGAATCGACCGTGGAAATCGTATGGAACAGGTCTCAATAAATGAAGTTTATACAAGAGATGGAGCCATTGCCCGACTCAATGAGAAGATGTCTACTTTGCCTGAACGTATTGCCAATAAATATGGAGATTTGGGATTGTCAAAATATATTCAGGTCGTGTATGAATATGATGAGTCGTTGAATGAAAAACTCAAAGAGAGTGAACTGAAAGAGTTGCCGACGACTCGTGGCATCATTGGTCGTAACGAGGTGGTCGTGTCATCGGGACAACTGATTGACCGAGATGTGTTTGCACGCCTTTCGTCGTTGTCAAAATCTCTCGAGATGAGAATGTCCGAAGCAAATAATGTGATTATACGCGGAGGTTATTTGATACTGATTGTCATATTGTTGCTGTTGAATTTCGTATTTATGAAATACTTTAGAACAGAATTTACGCGAGATTTGCGTAATGTTCTGTTTATGTTGACGATATATCTGTTTATGGCACTATTGTGTATGGCAGTAGTCAAGACGGAGTGGCTCAGTGTGTATGTCATTCCGTTCGCAATAGTCCCGATATTTGTGATGACATTCTTCGATGTCAGAATGGCAGTGTTTGAGTTTATTGTTTCGCTGTTTTTCTGTATGTTGATAGTGCCAAAGCCAATGGAGTTTGTTGTGGTGAATTTCATCGCTGGTATAGTTGGAATCTTTGTGTTGAGAAGTTCGTATCGCCGCAACCGAATGTTTCTTGCAACTGGAGCCGTGCTGCTCTCATCAATAATTACTTATACGGCTATGCAGATGATCCAACTCGGAGGTTTTTCGGATATTAAACTCGGAGAATATCTCTGGTTTCTATTGGGTGCAATATTCCTTTTGGGACTCTACCAGCTGATTTATATCATCGAAAAGTTGTTTGGTTTTGTAAGTGATATTACTCTGCTTGAACTGAGTGATACCAATCAGAAGTTGTTGTTGGAGTTGTCTCATAAGGCTCCGGGTACGTTCCAGCACTCGTTGCAGGTGGCGAATCTTGCTGAGGTTTTGGCAAAGGTAGTTGGTGCAAATCCGCTTTTGGCACGAACAGGTGCATTATATCACGATATCGGAAAGATGGCAAAACCTGAATATTTTGTTGAGAATCAGACTGCAGGATATAATCCTCACAATGAAATATCACCGCTTGAGAGTGCTGAGATAATTCGCGGTCACGTGAGTGAGGGAATCGTTTTAGCTCATAAGAATAGAATCCCGAGTGTTATTCTCGAATTTATAGAGTCACACCACGGTAATTCGCTGATATATTACTTCTATTCAAAACAGAAACAACAATCCGAAGATGAGGTCAATCGTGAAGATTTCGTCTATCCGGGTCCGTTACCTAAGAGTAAAGAGGTTACGATATGTATGATTTGTGATGCAGTAGAGGCTGCATCGAGAACTCTGAGTGATTATTCGTTCGAGTCGATATCGTCGTTGGTGGACAATATTGTGGAGATTCAGACTCGGGCTCACCAGTATGATCATTCGGAGTTATCTCTCAAAGAGATTGCAATGGCCAAAGAGGAACTGAAAGTAAAAATAGCAAATATATATCACGCACGTATCGCCTATCCCGAACGTGGAAAATAAATGAAAAATTATGACTCAAAATATTAAACCCGAATTTATTCCCAATCGTGGAGCTGGGAAACAACTTTATATCGAGACATATGGTTGTCAGATGAATCGAGGTGACTCGGAAGTAGTTGTTTCGATTTTGTCTGAGTATGGATATCAGTATGCAGAGGATATTGCCCAGGCAGATGTTATTTTGGTAAATACCTGTTCTGTTAGAGATAATGCAGAACAACGCATCTGGGGACGTTTGAATGAATTTAAAATCCACAAGAAACGCAAACCGAGCTTGTTGATTGGAGTCATTGGTTGTATGGCTGAACGATTAAAGGACGAACTTATCGAACGTGAACCTATTGTAGATGTGGTTGCTGGACCTGATGCCTATCGAGATCTGCCACGATTGCTGAGTGATGCAGCATCTGGTGCAAGAGGTGTGAATGTGATGCTGTCACGTGAAGAGACCTATGCTGAGATTTCACCTATTCGTTTGGATAAAAACGGAGTATCGGCATTTGTGTCTATTATGAGAGGTTGTGATAATATGTGTTCGTATTGTGTGGTGCCGTTTACCCGTGGACGTGAACGCAGTCGTGATCCGCAGACAATTATGTCCGAAGTGAAAGATCTCTTTGCAAGGGGCTATCGTGAAGTTACACTTTTAGGACAGAATGTCAATTCTTATAAGTATGGAGAGATCGGATTTCCTGAGTTGATGGCAATGGTTGCAGAGGTGAGTCCGTTATTGAGAGTGAGATTTGCTACGTCACACCCGAAAGATTTGAGTGATCGTCTGATTGAGTGCATTGCTTCACACCCGAATATTTGTCGTGCGATACATCTGCCAGCTCAATCAGGTAGCACCAGAATGTTAGAATTAATGAATCGAAAATATACTCGTCAGTGGTATCTCGACAGAATTGCTGCCATTAAGAGGGCAATACCCGATTGTGCAATCACTACAGATTTGATTGCGGGATTCTGTACCGAAACCGAAGACGATCATCAGGATACATTATCTTTGATGAATGAAGTCGGATATGCATCGGCATTTATGTTCAAATACTCTGAACGTCCTCAGGCTTATGCTGCACGAAAAATGGTTGATGATATTCCGGAGCAGGAGAAGATTCGCCGTTTGAATGAGATCATTGAATTGCAGACTAACCTCTCTCTCGAAAATAATAGGCGAGATGTTGGTAAAGAGTTCGAAGTGCTGATTGAGGGCGAGTCAAAACGCGATAAGGAGTATCTCTGTGGCCGAACTTCTCAGAATAAGATGGCAGTATTTCCAGGAAAAGGTTACAAGGCCGGAGATTATGTTAAGGTGTATGTTGACGATTGCAGCGCAGCAACACTCATAGCACATATTGTAGAGTAGTATAGAATGGAAAAAATTGCCAAAAAATATGCGGAAACTCCGCTGATGAAACAATATTATGATGTTAAATCAAAACATCCCGATGCAATATTGTTATTCAGAGTGGGAGACTTCTATGAGACATTTGGTGACGATGCAATCGAGGCAAGTCGTATTTTGGGAATAACTTTGACCAAGCGTGCAAATGGTTCAGCCTCGTCGGTTGAACTTGCCGGATTTCCGCATCACGCGTTGGATACTTATCTGCCCAAATTGGTTCGTGCAGGTCAGCGTGTGGCAATTTGTGACCAACTTGAGGACCCGAAATTGACAAAGGGCATCGTTAAGCGAGGAATTACCGAACTTGTCACTCCGGGGGTAATACTCAGTGATACGAATCTTGATAATCGTGAAAATAATTTCCTCGCTTCAATATTCTGGAGTAATAAAGAGTGTGGTGCTGCATTCCTAGATATGTCAACGGGCGAATTCTTTTCGGCTTACGGCAAGGTTGACTATATTGATCGTTTGCTGTCAAATCTCTCGCCTAAGGAGGTTATCTATCCTCGCAGTAAGGAGTGCGATTTCAGAGAATCATTCGGCAATAAATATTATTCCTATAAGTTGGAGGATTGGATGTTCTCGCCCGAACGAGGTGCAGAAAAACTTATGCTGCAGTTTGATGTGAAATCACTTAAGGGTTACGGTATAGAATCGTCGCCTGAAGCAATTGCAGCAGCAGGTGCAGTTCTCTATTATCTCGATTTTACAGAACACAGACTGACCGGACATATTACCTCTATTTCGCGAATTGATCAGGATAAATATGTCTGGCTGGATAAATTTACGATTCGAAATCTTGAGTTGTTCAATTCAAATTCGGTCGACGGGAAATCATTTGCTCAGGTAATCGATCGTACCGTTACACCGATGGGTGCTCGTATGCTTAAACGTTTCATCGCGTTGCCGTTGAGAAACGTCGATGATATTAATGAACGTTTGGATATGGTCGAGAAACTGATCGGAGATAGCGAACTCAGATCTTTATTGACCGATTTGACCATTCAGATCGGAGATATGGAACGTATAATCTCAAAGGTTGCGACCTGTCGTGTACTGCCACGTGAGGTGGTACAGTTAAAGACTGCTCTTGAATCGGTTGGTAAGATTGCAGAGGTGTTGCGTAACTGCGGGCATAACCGATTGCAGGAGTTAGGCAAATTGCTCGATCCCTGTGTCGAAATCCGAGAGAGAATTGCCCGTGAGATGTATCCTGATCCATCGAACCAAATACAGAAAGGCGGAGTTATTGCAGATGGTGTGAGTGAAGAACTTGACGAATTGAGAAAAATTGCACTCAATGGTAAAGCTGTTTTGGCTGATATTCAAGATCGTGAGAGTCAAAGAACGGGAATCCCCTCGCTCAAGATAAGTTATAATAATGTATTTGGATATTACATAGAGGTTCGTAATACGCATAAGGATAAGGTTCCGTCGGAGTGGATTCGAAAGCAGACATTGGTTAGTGCAGAACGTTACGTGACTCAGGAACTCAAAGAGTATGAAGAGAAGATTCTCGGAGCAGAAGATCGAATTATAGCTATCGAAGCCAGAATGTACGAGGCTTTGTTGCAGGAACTTACTCGTCACGTAGCAGTTATGCAGCAAGATGCTTCAAGTATTGCAAAACTCGACTGTATGATGTCATTTGCCAAGTCGGCATACGAGTTTAGGTATTGTCGTCCAACGGTCAATCGTGATAAAGTATTGGATATAAAATCGGGTCGCCACCCCGTGATAGAGGCAATGTTGCCAATCGGAGAGGTGTATGTTCCCAATGATGTGTTGTTGGATCAAGATGAACAGCAGATAATTATTATAACGGGTCCGAATATGGCGGGTAAATCGGCCCTACTGAGACAGACTGCACTGATTGTGCTGATGGCACAGATGGGTAGTTATGTGCCTGCTGCCCACGCAACTATCGGAATCGTGGATAAAATCTTTACCAGAGTAGGTGCATCTGATAATATTTCTCAGGGCGAATCTACATTTATGGTTGAGATGCTCGAAACGGCGAATATATTGAATAATGTTACGGATCGCAGTTTGGTACTGCTCGACGAGATTGGCCGTGGAACAAGTACCTATGACGGAATTTCTATTGCCTGGGCGATTGTAGAGTATCTGCATCAACACGGAAAAATTCGTCCTAAAACATTGTTTGCGACACACTATCACGAACTTAATGAATTGGAAGATCTGCTCGAACGAGTGAAAAATTATAATGTTTCGGTTAAAGAGATCAATCGAAAAGTGGTGTTCTTGCGGAAATTGGTTCGAGGAGGAACGGAACACTCATTCGGTATTCACGTGGCACGAATGGCAGGAATGCCACGTTCGGTAGTCGATCGTGCCGGTGATATATTGACTCTGCTGGAGAGTCGTCGTCAAAGTGCAGCCGAGGGAGAAATTGTTCCATCTAAGATTGCTCCGAAGAGTGATATGCAATTGAGCATCTTTCAGTTAGATGATCCTGTGTTGAGTCAGATTCGTGATCGGATACGAAATCTTGATATTAATTCACTGACCCCGATTGAAGCTCTGAATGAATTGAATGAGATCAAAAAGATTACAGGTCTATAATTTGTAGAATTGGATATTAATTTATATCTTGCAAACTGAATGAATTTTAAAAGATTGAACTATGGGTACAAAATTATTTAGGATTGTTTTATTGAGTCTGCTTGTTTCGGTTTTGTCTATAGGCGTTAGTGATGCACGAAATCGTAAAAAAAAGATTCCTAGTCGTGATGAATTTGTAAGTCTTGATGAGATAAAAAAGCGAGGCTTGGTTTATGAAGATGTCAAGTTTCACCCGAAACACGACACCTATAGGACTGAAGTGGGAGGAGTAGTAGCATCTGTCCCATCTACACTATACAAACGCTTATATGCCATAAAAGAATTTAATCAACCCGATTCCGATTATTTGACTTGGTACACCCGAACAATAGAGCCTTTATCTGATAATTATTTGGTGGTTCTCATTGAGCATCCTATTCTTGCCAAAGGTGAATCAACAGGAGTTAAATTCTTTTTTGGGAATAAGTATATCGAATGTATAGAGATTGAGGGCGTAGGAAAAACTTCACCCAAAGCCATTCAAAAGGGTGTGTGGACAGTCAGAGTGATACCTGAGGAGACCTGCTTTCTCGAAGCAATTGTCCATATCAAAGATAAAAAGGGTAATAAAAGCACTCACATAGAGCGGCGACGAATAATCGTAGTTGAGCCTGAGAGGTATAATGAGGTTGAAGAGAAAGCTAGATATATACGAGCTAATGATAGAACAGAGAATAAGCAAAGATATCACGGATATTTGCAGAGTATTGCAGGTTTGGTGCCAGATCCAACCTTGGGAAAAGAAAGCTACAATTCTAAAAACTTCGATATAGAGATTCCCGATACGAAAAATATATTGAAAGAAGAAACTGAATATTTTGAAAATGTAAAAAACGACGTCTCGGAACTAAGAATGGTTAGAGAACACTATGTCATTGCCAAAGGAGATTCAACTAGAGTCAAATTTTTGTTTAACAAAGATAAAATAAAACACATTAAATTTAATGGCTTAGGTTCAACAACGGATGCTGACATCCAAAAAGGAGAATTTGTTGTTACGGTATCACCTAATAAATCGACTCGATACGGCGGTGTGATGACGCGTAAAGACGGTCACAAAGTGCCGATGGGTTTTAGAATAGTCGTAGTCGACCCAGATAAATATGACGAAGTTTTAAAACAAGCATATAAGTTGAAAGGTATTCGTTCTCAGTTAGACCGATATTTAAACCAGTTTGCCTATGGCGTTAGGGATTATTAATAGAACGGCAAACTGATAAAAAATGTAAAATAATTTGCTGGTAGAAAAAATTATATCTATCTTTGCAGTCCAAAATGTGAATAACACTCAAATAAAAAATAAGTTTAATGTACGCAATCGTAGAAATAGCAGGTCAACAATTTAAAGTTGAGAGCGGTCGCAAACTCTACACAAACCGTCTTAAGGGCGAAGAAGGCGCCTCTTTGAGTTTCGATCGAGTACTGCTTACGGATAATGACGGTCAGGTTAATGTTGGTTCACCTGTTGTTGAAGGAGCCAAAGTTGAAGCTAAAATCGTTCGTCACTTGAAAGACGATAAGGTTATCGTTTTCAAGAAAAAACGTCGTAAAGGCTACAAAGTTAAAAACGGTCACCGTCAATTCTTGACACAGATCGAAATTACTAACATCATTGCTTAACGAAAAATTTGAAGTACTATGGCACACAAAAAAGGGGTAGGTAGTTCAAAGAACGGCCGTGAGTCAGAAAGCAAACGCTTGGGACTGAAACTCTTTGGCGGTGAATTCGCTAAAGCAGGTAATATTATCGTTCGTCAACGTGGTACAGTGCACAATCCAGGTGCTAACGTTGGAATGGGTAAAGACCACACTCTTTATGCTCTCGTTGACGGAACAGTATCTTTCAAGAAAAAAGCTGAAGGAAAATCTTATGTATCGGTAATTCCGTTCGCAGAGTAATTACTTCCGTGGAATTTTTAGTTGAGGGTGTTCTGAATGATCACCCTCAATTTTTTTCTCTAGATCAAAAATGAAAAAGTCCGGAACACAATCCGGACTTCTTTTTTATGGTGGTGAGAAAAACTACACAGTGAGAATCTCTTTTTCTTTTGCAGCCAAAATCTCATCAATAACCTTAGAGAACTTATCTGTAGTCTTTTGCATTGAATCTTCTCCATCTTTTACAACATCTTCGGGCATACCATTTTTCTGTTCTTTGCGGAGAGTTTCGATGGCATCACGACGAGCATTTCTCAGACCCACACGAGCCTGTTCGCCTTCAGCACGCACTTGCTTAACCAATTGTTTACGACGTTCTTCGGTCAGTGGTGGAATTGTCAGACGCACTTGTTCGCCGTTGTTTGACGGAGTCAGACCAATATTTGCGTCGAGAATTGCCTTTTCAATAGGAGCAATCATTTTCTTATCCCACGGCAAAATAGTAATGGTGCGTGCATCTGGAATTGCAATACTTGCAACTTGATTTACAGGAGTCATATTTCCATAATAAGATACCATAACACCATTCAGAACATTTGCAGAGGCTTTGCCTGCACGAACATTTGCCATTTCGTCTTTGAGATGTTCGATAGTTTTGGCCATTTTTTCTTCAGCCACGCCTATAATTTCTTTTACTTCCATAGTGGTATTT
Source organism: uncultured Rikenellaceae bacterium (assembly GCA_904501625.1). Lineage (GTDB taxonomy): Bacteria > Bacteroidota > Bacteroidia > Bacteroidales > Rikenellaceae > CAJGBR01. The sequence goes on along the minus strand of CAJGBR010000009.1, from coordinate 11,394 downwards.
TTAAAATTTGTTATTCAACTAAAGTTCCGATATTTTCGCCAGAGGTTACCTTTTCGAGATTACCTTCGTTGTCCATATCAAACACTAATATTGGCATTTTGTTCTCTTTACAGAGTGCAAATGCCGTCAAATCCATAACCTTCAATCCGCGATTGATAACTTCATCAAATGATATTTTGTCGAATTTAACTGCGTTTGGATCTTTCTCAGGATCGGCTGTGTATACACCGTCAACGCGGGTTCCTTTGAGCAATACATCAGCTTCGAGTTCTACAGCTCTGAGTGCAGAGGCTGTGTCTGTCGTAAAAAACGGATTGCCTGTACCGCCTGCAATGATGACAACTGTTCCTGAATTAAGGTATTCTACGGCACGGTTTTTAGCAAATATTTCGCCAACTGGAGCCATATTTATCGAGGTCATAACTCGTGCCGGACAACCAACGCTTGTCAGTGCAGATTGTAGCCCTAAAGAGTTGATAACAGTAGCAAGCATTCCCATTTGGTCGCCTGTAACTCGGTCTACGCCATCACCCAATCCTTTGAGACCTCGAAAAATGTTGCCACCACCGATTACGATGCCGACCTGAACACCGTTGTCTACTATACTCTTGATTTGACGGGCATAGCTTTTCAGAATATCAGAATTGAGTCCGAAAGATCCGCCTCCGAGAGATTCTCCGCTGAGTTTAAGTAAGATACGTTTATACATTGTCAAATAATTTTACTGTGCTAATTCAAATAGTTCGTCGAGTTTCGGAGTCAGTATAATCTCCGTACGACGATTTTTTTGGCGTGCTTCGCGAGAATTTTCGTTGTCCAAAGGCAATGCGTCTCCTCGTCCTGCCGAAACGATACGATCTGGAGAGATTCCCTTGTTTTGCAACAATAGTCGAGTTACGGTTGTTGCACGTTTGACACTAAGGTCAAGGTTGTCTTTGAGATGTCCATTCTCTTTATATGGCACATTGTCAGTATGACCTTCGACCATAATGTTGATATCGGGATTCTGGGCCAAGACTTCTGCCAATTCGCTGACAGCCTTTTTGCCTTGAGCACCGATTTGAAAACTTCCCGAGTTGAACAATAATTTATCCTCCATCGAGACATATACCATTCCTCCTTTTTGAGTGACAGTCAAGCCTTTACCTTCAAAACCCAACAGAGCATTGCTAACCTTTTGTTTGATTTGTCGGATTGCCTCCTCGCGGCTTTGCAGACGAGCTTCGAGTTCCTGAAGTTTGATTTGATTCTGTTCGATTTCTTTCAACATTCTGTCGGCTTCGTCCGAACCGGCTCTGAGCAGACGTTCATAACGATTCTTCATCTCTTCGAAGTTTCGACGAGCACTTTCAGAATTACGTTCATAACGCGAACGTTCCTGATTCATTGTGTTATTGATTTGGTATATTCGTCTGTTTAGCGAGTCAATTTTTTCTGACTGAATAGCATTTTCGCTATCTAATCTGATGGCATCGGCTTTCAGTTCATTGAACCTTTTTGTTGACACACACGAACTCTCACACAGTGAAATAGAGACAATGGCCAACATCAGAAAAATTCTTTTCATAGTTTTTTTACATTTAACACTGCCACGAATATACAAAAAAAAATTGTTTCTGCGAAATTATGACTCTTTATCAGGTAATTTTTAATACCTTTGCAACAAAACCAATGGTGGGATATGTATCACTATCTGTATAATGTAGATTCTCCAGATGATCTCAAGAAATTGAAAGAGTGTGAGTTGCAAGATTATTGCAACGAGCTGAGACAATTTATTCTTGAGGAGTCTTCTCGCAATCCGGGACATCTCGGATCAAGTCTGGGTGTGGTTGAACTTACTGTCGCACTGCATTATGTGTTTGATACCCCAAACGATAAGTTGATCTGGGACGTAGGACATCAGGCGTATGCCCATAAGATAATTACAGGACGAAGGGATCGTTTTTCTCAGAATCGCAAACTTGGCGGACTAAGTGGATTCCCAAAACCTTCGGAGAGTCCGTATGATACGTTCTCGGCAGGTCACGCTTCGAATTCGATATCGGCCGCATTGGGGATCTCAACGGCAGCAAAACTTAAGGGTGAGAAGCGTCAGGTTGTTGCCGTAATCGGTGACGGTTCGATGACAGGTGGGCTTGCTTTTGAAGGATTGAATAATGCGGGAATTCTGAATACCGATTTGTTGGTAATTCTTAATGATAACAATATGTCAATAGATAACGGAGTGGGAGCCCTGAACCGTTATTTGTTGAAGATAACAACATCTGAACGTTATAATAGACTGAAATCACATATTTGGGACGCAATGTCATCAATGCCTGAACTTAGGCGTATGATGCAGAATGTGACCAATACGACCAAACAAGGTTTGCTTCGTCAGAGCAATCTGTTCGAGAGTCTTAATTTTAGATATTTTGGTCCGATAGATGGCCACGATGTTGTGCATTTGTCGAAGGTGTTGGCTGATTTAAAGAGCATTCGCGGACCTAAATTGCTGCACGTACTGACTACAAAGGGCAAAGGATATGCTCCGGCAGAAAATGATCCGAGTACGTGGCACGCACCGGGAAAGTTTGATTTAGCTACGGGCGAACGAGTTAAGTCTGCAACTAAACAGCCACCGAAGTTTCAAGATGTATTTGGCGAAACGTTGCTCGAACTTGCCCGTAAGAATAGTTTGATTGTAGGGATAACTCCGGCAATGCCATCAGGAAGTTCACTGTCCATAATGATGGAACAACTGCCTGAAAGATGTTTTGACGTCGGCATTGCAGAGGGTCATGCGGTGACTTTCTCAGCAGGTTTAGCCAGGGAAGGAATGATGCCTTTCTGTGCAATTTATTCGTCATTTATGCAACGTGCTTATGATAATGTGATTCACGATGCAGCACTGCAAAATCTGGATATAGTATTCTGTCTTGACAGGGCCGGACTCGTGGGTGAAGATGGTGCTACTCACCACGGAGCATACGATGTGGCATATCTCAGATGTGTGCCGAATATGACAATCGCAGCTCCGATGAACGAGGTCGAGCTGAGAAATATAATGTATACTGTACAGTCAGGAGGTTATGGTCCTGTAGTAATCAGATATCCAAGAGGAAACGGTGTAATGCTTGATTGGAAGAGAGATTTTGAAACTGTTGAAATCGGTAAATCTCGAACACTACGCGATGGTCGTGAATTGGCAGTGTTGTCTTTGGGCGAAACAGGTAATTGGGTGTCGAAAGCAATAGACAGAATTCAGTCCGAATCGCCTGAAATCTCGGTTACTCACGTAGATTTGCGATTTGCGAAACCATTGGATACGAAGATGTTGCATCGTGTTGCAGCACAACATACACACGTGATAACAGTGGAAAATGGAGTGCGTGATGGTGGTGTGGGTTCGGCTGTGACAGAATTTTTTAATGACAACAATTACAATGTGAGAGTTTGTAGATTGGGAATTCCCGATGAATTCGTCGAACAGGGTACTCCCGATGAACTCAAACATCTGTGTGGATTTGACGAAGAGTCAGTTTACTTGAAAATAAAAGAGTTATACAATGCAAAAGTTAATGTATAATCTTGGAATCTATATTTATGGGATTCTGTTGAATTTGGCCTCTGTATTCAATAAAAAAGCCGAATTGTGGGTGTCGGGACGAAAAAATCTGTATGCTCGTCTGTCAGATGCATTAAAAGGGAACCAGTCTCCGATAATCTGGTTTCACGCAGCATCGTTGGGCGAGTTTGAACAAGGGCGTCCCGTAATCGAGGCATTCCGTGCTGCCAGACCCGAATATAAAATATTGGTGACATTCTTCTCGCCATCGGGTTACGAAATTCGAAAGAACTACAAGGGGGCTGATTGGATATTCTATATGCCATTGGATACACCTTCAAATGCTCGTCGTTTTGTAGATATCGTAAAACCTAAAAAGGCTGTATTTATAAAATACGAATTTTGGCTGAATCACTTGATTCGTTTACAGCAGATTGGTTGTGAATTGTTTGAGATATCGGCAATATTCCGTCCCTCACAGCAGTTTTTCAAACCTTACGGAGAACAATTCCGTACAGTACTCAGAGGTTTTCGCCATATATTTGTGCAGAATGAGGAGTCTAAAACATTGTTGACTTCGATAAACCTTGAAAACGTTACAGTTACGGGTGATACGCGATTTGACAGAGTGTTGGATACTGTCGCACAGAATCAAAGCATTGAGGTGGTTGAACGTTTTGCAAAAGGTCACAGAGTATTGGTTGCTGGTAGTACCTGGACTCCAGATGAGGAGTTGTTGGCTCGGCTGATTGAAGAACATCGTGATGTGAAATTTATCATTGCTCCGCACGAAATACATCAGGACAGAATAGATGCATTTATTTCGAAATCTACTCGTAAATCATTGAAATACACAACACTTACTGCTGAATCAGACCTGGAAAATGCAGAGGTATTGTTTATTGATACAATCGGAATCTTATCTAAGGTCTACCGATATGGAACATTCTCGTATATTGGAGGTGGTTTTGGTGTTGGAATTCATAATACCCTTGAAGCTGCAGGATTCGGACTTCCGCTGGCATTTGGTCCAAAGTATAAAAAATTTGCAGAAGCTTGTGATTTGATATCATTGAAAGCTGCCCATTCGATAAACTCTTACGATGAATTGAATAATTGGTTTACTCAATTGAAAGAGAATGGATCAATGTTGGATTCCGCATCAAAAGCTGCTGCTGCGTATGTCGAAACTGGACGTGGTGCTACGGAACGGATTATGAAGCAACTTGCTTAACGATTGCCCCAAGGGAGTTGATTAGATTTAAGTCCTAAGAGTCGGATAATGCGTTCAGTCACGCTTGAACAGAGTTCTTCGATATTAGAAGGATTATTATAGAATGATGGTGCTGCGGGACATATCGTTGCTCCGGCATTGCCGAGTTCGCATAGATTGCGTAGATGTATCGTGTTGAACGGGACCTCTCTAGGTACGACTATTAGTGGCAGTCCCTCCTTAAGCATAACATCTGCTGCCCTTGAGATCAGATCATTGGAACAACCCGATGCAATTCTTCCGATCATTCCCATCGAACACGGAACAATCACCATTGCATCAGCACAACCACTGCCCGAAGCTGGCGATGCGAACATATTTTTATTGTCTAAATATTTGATATCGTTGCGGTTGAATAATCCGATTTGATTTTCATATTCGGCAACTGCACGACCATTTTCCGTAAAAATCAATTCGACCGATACTCTGAGTTCGACAAGACGTTCGACAAGTTGACGGGCATATATTGCTCCGCTGGCTCCTGTGATTGCAATTGTAATTCTCATAACTCTATCGAACTCAAGTTAAAATGCTTATCTGTAAAATATTCAAGAACTCTCGGTAGTGCATATTTCAAATTGTCAAACGATTTTAGTGAGTCATGAAATCCGATAATCGCACCTGGTCCAACGTCTTTGGTTGCATTGCGGAAACAAGTCGGTCCGTCAACATACAGACTGTAATCTCGACTCATAACAGTCCACATAACAATGCGATATAGTTGTGATAGACGTTTTATTTGTGAAAAATTAATCTGCCCGTAAGGAGGTCTGAACAATTCACTTTGTATAAAATTCGACGCAAATGAAACATCTTCAAGGTATCTCGGAGTACTCATCTTAAACCCCTTTTGATGGCTGTAAGTGTGATTTCCGACTTTGTGTCCTGCGTCGAGAATCATCTGGTAGGTTTCTGGATATTGTTCGACATTTTTGCCCAAACAGAAAAATGTTGCACGTGCGTTGAATTTTTTGAGTTGCTGCAACACCCACGGAGTAACAACAGGGTGCGGACCATCGTCAAAGGTCAGGTAGATTGACGATGGGCTTTCGATTTCCCACAATACGTCAGACGGGTATAGTTTGCGAATTATATTTGGCACTCTGAAATTCATACAGGGCAATGTCGTTTTTTTTATACTATTTTCAATATACAGGTTACATTCCCGCCATATTTCTCCGAAATAGAAGATGTACAACAACAGTCTTCGGAGAGATGTTGTTGTACAGAGTTTTATTACATATAACTGCTATTGTCCCAACAGTGTGTACAAAGGTCCTCTTTGGGCAGACCGATTGACTCAACCAAATCGTCGAGGTGTTGGAACTTGAGAGAGTCTACACCCAAGATTTGTCGCATACTTTCAACCATACGTGCATATTGTTCAGAGTTGTGATCTGAGTATGGTTTCAGAATTTCGTCAGTCAAATTATCTGTACCTTCAAGGTCGCGGATTACGCGACGTGTAATCAGGTCGAAGTTTGATCTTGATGTTGAGAAATTCAAGAATTGACAAGGATAAACCAATGGTGGACAAGCAATTCTGATGTGTGTTTCTTTAACTCCGGCTTCGACAAGTTTGCTGACATTATCTTTGAGCTGCGTACCTCTGACAATTGAATCATCGAGGAAAATTACTCTCGCACCGCGAGTGAACTTCTCGTTAGGCAGCAATTTCATTTTTGCAACCAGATCTCTCATTGCCTGATTTTGCGGCATAAAACTACGAGGCCAAGTCGGTGTATACTTCACGAATGCTCGTCTGTATGGTATTTTTTTCTCGTTGCTGTAACCAATAGCGTGTCCAATTCCAGAATCTGGGATTCCGGCTGCGAAATCACCGAGGTTATCAGGGTCTCGACGGGCGAGTGCGGCACCGCTCAGACAGCGTGAGTCATCAACATTAATGCCTTCATACCACGATGATGGGTATCCATAATAGACCCACATAAATGAACAAACCTGTTTTTTGCGAATAGGTGCAATAACCTGTTCGACTTTGTCAGGTGTAATGAATACGGCTTCAGATGGACCCAAATCTCGGAAATACTCGTAACCAAGATTGAGAAATGAGGTGCTTTCAGTTGCTGCTACAAATCCATCCGAATCGTGACCTATGATTACCGGAGTACGTCCCCATTTATCTCTGATTGCGAAGATCCCGTTTTCAGTCAAAATCAGAAAACTGCACGAACCTTTAACCTTTTCCTGAACAATTTCGATGCCCTCTTTGAACGAATCAGCCGAATTGATAAGCGTTGCAACCAACTCAGTCGGATTAATTCCTGAACCTGAGAGTTCTGCAAAATTGACTTTTCTCTTGATTAGTTCCTGACTCAGTTCTTCGATGTTGTAGATTCGTCCGACGGTCACAACCGAGTAGACTCCAAGATGCGAGTGAATGGTTATCGGCTGAGAGTCTGTGTCGCTGATAATTCCGATACCGAGGTGTGAACCTGCAAATTTATTGAGTTCATCTTCGAATTTGTTTCGGAAATAACCATTCTCTAGACTATGGATTGATCTGACGAAAGCCTTTCCGTTAAAGAATGCCATACCGGCACGTTTAGTTCCAAGATGTGAGTGGTAGTCTGTACCATAGAATACGTCAGCTACACACTCTCTATTTGAGATGGCTCCAAAAAAACCGCTCATTGTATATTTCTTTTAAGGTTACGATGTCACTTGCAAGGTGACATAGTAACTAAGTTCTACTTTTTAATCAGATTAATAAATTCCTCACGTGTCTGCAGTTGTGTCAAGAATGCGCCCGTAAACGCAGAGGTGGTCGTAACAGAATTCTGTTTTTGAACTCCTCTCATTTGCATACACATATGTGATGCTTCGATAACGACTGCTACGCCCAACGGAGAGAGGGCCTCTTGTATGCAGTCGCGAATCTGTACTGTCAGTCGTTCCTGAACCTGCAGTCTGCGGGCATAGGCCTCAACTACGCGTGCAATCTTGCTCAGCCCGGTGATATATCCATTGGGGATATATGCAACGTGTGCCTTGCCGTAGAATGGCAACATATGATGTTCGCACAGTGAGTATAAATCGATATCCTTGACGATTACCATATGTTTGTATTCTTCAGTAAATCTAGCTGATAGCAATATTTCACGAGGGTCACTCTGGTATCCCTGAGTCATAAAACACATTGCTTTAGCCACGCGTTCGGGAGTTTTGATCAGACCTTCACGTTGGGGATCTTCTCCCAGTAGTTTCAAAATTTCGCCGTAATGATATTGCAAACTTTCGATTGTTTTTAAATCATAACGGTCGTCGTTTTCATAGCGTTTGGGGTTATTGAATTCCATTACGAGTAAATAAAGTGCTTTTTCATCAGTTTAATTACGGCACAAAATTATGATTTTTTTTGATTAATACATCAAAGGTCGTGCAAAGAATTTAGTCTAATTTACTCAGGGACCCGAATATTTTGACTTTTATGTTAAAGGATTGAGATTTCAGATTGGTCTATGGTAGATTGTTTTCAAAAGGGTGAATATTCTTATAGTTGTAAAAAATAAATTAAGCCGAGTTCGAATAAGTTCAGACTCGGCTTTAAAGTATATCTTTCAGTCAGATGTTTTCAGATGCAACATCTACGTTCTATGCGTTTGAATTTTTCTTTTTTGGATCGGCAAATCGGACATTGCCAATCGTTGGGTAGTTTGTTAAAAGAGGTGTCTTTTACAATATGACCTTTAATGTCTCCGATCTCAGGATCGTAGACATACCCGCACACTAAACATTTATGGCGAGATTTTTCTACACAATCATTCATAGCATAAAGAGTTTTGATTCGAAAGATATCTTCCAAATAGTATGCCTAAAAAATGTAGTTATGTCGTTATTTTTGTCGCCAGAGTACTATTGTAGGTTTTTGACTTTGAATCCTAAACTTTCAACTGTTTGTTTGATTAGAGTCAGATCGACATTACCTGTGATTGTAGCTTGCCCTGAAGCAAGGTCTACCTCTGTGTGGTCGACTTCAGGCAGCGAAGCGAGTGCCTTTTCGGTATTGGTGCGGCAGTGGTTGCATCTCATTCCCTCGATGTGGATTATAGTGGTGCGTTGCGATTTGTCATTGCACTCTCCATTACAAGAGCATTGGGGCTTGCGGATAAACCTTCTGATAAGTGCATTGATAAAGAGCAGTGATAAAAAAATTGTGCAAGCAAGATTGAAATAATATGTAGAGTCGTTGCAACATTCCGTAACCTGTACAAGCGGATTGGTAAACCATTCTCGAGGTAACAGATAGTCAATGGTCAGTCCGAATGAGACTGCTCCCAGAATGATTGATGAGAGGTAAATTAGGAGAGCTTTACGTCCCATTGCTTTGTTTAAGACCAAAATCGAGGCCATATTTACAGCGGGGCCTGCCATTAGCAACACCAGTGCTGTTCCCGGAGATAGTCCCTTGAGCATTAGTGCAACTGCAATCGGAATCGAGCCTGTTGCACAGAGATACATTGGGATTGCACAGACAAGTACTCCAAGCATACTCAATAGAGAATTGTCTGCAAATTGAGCAAAGAATTCATCTGGGATTGCTACAGTGATGATTCCTGCGATAACAAGTCCGAGAATAAGCCATCGACCAATATCCTGAATCATATCCACGAATCCATATTTCAAAGCAGCCAAAATTTTTTTGGTAAAATTTCGAGGTTGGAGCTGCTGAGTGATCCCTCTTTGGACGGGAGAAACATCTGTCGATGAACGTTCGACCAGATTTAATAGTTGGCCTCCGAATAGTGAGGTGACGAGTGCTGCAAGTGGGCGTGTCAGGGCAAATGGAAGTCCCATCAGCGAATATGTAGCAATAATCGAATCGATACCTGTTTGAGGGGTTGCTATAAGGAACGAAATGACCGAACCTCGTGAGGCACCTTCTCTGCGGAGTGACATTGCTGTAGGAATTACTCCGCAAGAACACAAAGGTAGAGGAATGCCCAACAATGTAGCATTCAGAACCGACCTGAACGAGTTGTCTCCGAGAAATCTTCTGTACAGCGAATTTGGAATAAATGCGTGCATAATACCTGCTAATAGGAAACCTAATAGCAAATATGGTGACATTTGATTTATGAGTTCGAAGATTTTATTCATCAATAGTTGTTTTGTCTGTTAGGTATTCTGCATATATTCTTGCAGCAGATTCGACCATCTGTGAGCAGGGGCGTTTGGCTTTAGGAGCATTGCCTGTGAGTCCGAGCAGTTCGCCACAAATCATAGAGCCGTTTTCTGCTGCGAATTTCTCGGCAAGGTGTTGCACGAGTTTGTAATTGTTGTCTCGACCTATGATGTCTTTAGGTGTAGTAGAACCATTCTCAAGTCCTGCCAGCAGAAACATTCCGCAAGCAGCACCACAAGTTTGTCGCATTCGTCCTATTCCACCTCCGAATGAGGCTGAGGCTCGGAGTATGGTGTCTTTATCTACGTTATAAATGTCGGCGAATGCTGCTGCGACCGACTGCGAACAGTTGTATCCTGAACGGAAATTTTCTATGGCTTGTTCAATTCTATCTTTCATAATTAACACTATTAAGAAGTCTACATTATAACGAGCAAAGTTATCGTTTTAGTCGATTATTTTCAAATAATTTTTGTAATTTTGTACTAATCAGATGTGTGTATGGAATGAAAATTAATGTACTCGTAGACAATCAAGATAATGCAGATTTAATCGGTGAACACGGACTTTCGTTGTATATCGAATCGTGTGACAAACGTGTTTTGTGTGATATGGGGGCATCTGATATTTTTGCAAAGAATGCCCTACGATTAGGTGTTGATTTGTCGAAGATCGATTTCGGATTTATCTCTCACGCCCACTCTGACCATATCGGAGGATTGCCATATTTTCTTGAAAATTATTCTGATACGGGAGTGTATGTCTCGGAGAGGGTATTCTCATCACGATATTATTTTTCGACACGTCGCGAAACAGAACACAACCTGACTCCAAACTTTGAGCAGTTGGATCGTTTTAGAAATAGACTACATAGGGTCAACCATAATTGTTGGTTGACAGAGGGGATTGCAGCTGTCTATTGTGATTGTCAAGAATATTCGCAACCACTTGGCAATTCGTTCTTGTATAAAAGGTCTGCTGATGGAGTGGTCGAAAAGGATAATTTCGATCACGAGATGGCATTGGTATTCCAAGAGTCAGACGGGTTGGTAGTCATATCGAGTTGTTCGCATTGCGGAGTTGTGAATATACTGCGTTCGTGTTGTGAGTTTACAGGAATCAATCGGGTAAAGTCTTTTGTGGGCGGATTACATCTAACTGATGGTGAGATGGTGGCAGAAGAGGTTGAGAGATTGTTTAAAGAGATTGAATCTCATTTTTGCGGAGTTAGAATATACACCGGACATTGTACGGGCAGTCGTGCAAAAGAGTTGCTGACAGAACGTTTACACGCGGTGAAGATATTTCGCACGGGAGACTGTATAGAAATATAGGGTGTAGTGGTAGAAAAAATAAAAATGGGCTGTGAAATTCACAACCCATTTCAGTGACTCCGACAGGACTCAAACCTGTAACCTTTTGATC
>CAJGBR010000008.1 GCA_904501625.1 uncultured Rikenellaceae bacterium | reverse complement strand
TACACAACTTTTTTAAATTTAATTTTTTGACGTAAGTCCATATCAGTATCTCAATTACAACGTATTTATAGCCTTTTTAATCACAGAAAGGTTTTTCAGCAATCCCTCCATTTTGTCAAGTTTCAACATATTCGCACCGTCCGATTTAGCTTGACTTGGATCGGGGTGTGTTTCGATAAACAGTCCATCGCAACCTGCTGCTATTGATGCACGTGCGATTGTTTCAATCATTTGAGGCTGGCCACCTGTCACTCCCGATGACTGATTAGGCTGCTGCAACGAGTGAGTAATATCCACAATCACCGGATAACCTGTTGTTTGCATCAGTGGAATCGATCGCATATCAACAATCAGATCGGTATAACCAAAAGTTGTTCCTCGATCGGTCAGCATTACCTTATTATTACCTTCGGCAGCCACCTTATCCGCAGCAAATCGCATTGCTTCTGGTGACAAGAATTGTCCTTTTTTTATATTGACTACCCTACCAGTACGTGCTGCTGCTTGCAATATATCGGTCTGACGACATAAAAATGCAGGAATCTGTAATATGTCTACATATTCGGCTGCCATTTGAGCCTCTTCTGCATTATGAATATCTGTAACTACGGGAACCTTGAATTCCTCACGCACTTTTGCCAACAACTTTAATGCCTGAATATCTCCGATACCTGTAAACGAATCGCTACGCGAACGATTTGCCTTTCGATATGAGGCCTTGAACACATAAGGTATCTGATATCGGTCACACAATTCACACATAGTTTCGGCTACAGTCATCAGCAACTGTTCGCCCTCTACGACACAAGGTCCTGCCAAGAGAAAAAACATTCCGCTGTCAGTGTGTCTGATATTCTCTATCGAATTTAAAATATCATTTTTCATATCTATTTGTATTTATCTTTCCAAAGTTCACACATACGTTTGTCAATTTCTGCCTCACGAGGATTATTTCCGGGAGTCCAGAATCGATGTTTTTCCAGACCGTTTGGCATAAACTCCTGTTCTATAAAATTTCCGCGATAATCGTGGGCATATTTATACTCACGGCCGTAGCCCAATTCGCCCATCAACTTGGTCGGAGCATTTCTCAAATGTAACGGAATAGGTCTGTTATTTGTATCATTATGAACGAAATCCAATGCTGCATTTATTGCATTGTAAGCCGAGTTGCTTTTCGCACTTGCTGCTAAATAAATCGTAGCCTCAGCCAATGGTATCCGACCTTCAGGCATTCCTATTTTCGTTATCGTATCGAAACAGGCATTGGCAATGAGCATCGCATTGGGGTTTGCCAGCCCAATATCTTCTGATGCAAGTATCACCAAACGGCGTGCAATAAATTTTGGATCCTCACCTCCGGCCAACATACGTGCCAGATAATATATTGCAGCATTCGGATCACTACCTCTGACCGACTTTATGAATGCAGAAATCACATCATAGTGTTGCTCGGAGTTTTTATCATACAATGCAATATTCTGTTGCAATATCTCGGTTACGATTTCATTGTTGATGCGGACTTCGTTAGGTGTAGACCCACAAACCATATCCAATATATTGAGCAACTTACGTGCATCTCCTCCCGAGAATCTAAACATCGCATCGGTCTGTTCAACCACAACATTACGTTCTTTCAGTATCGAATCACAAGTCAACGCCCTATTGAGAACCTTCATCAAATCGTCGGCACCCATTGGTTCGAGTACATATACCTGACATCGAGACAACAACGGCGAAATAACTTCAAACGACGGATTCTCAGTAGTTGCACCGATAAGTGTTACAACGCCACGTTCTACGGCACTGAGCAACGAGTCTTGTTGCGACTTATTGAACCGATGTATTTCATCAATGAACAACAACGGCGAGGGAGTATTAAAAAACTTTTCAGACTTTGCTCTTTCAAGCACCTCTCGAACATCTTTCACTCCTGAACTGATGGCACTCAGAGTAAACAATCTGCGTCCGGTAGCCGATGCGACCAACTGGGCCAACGTAGTCTTTCCGACTCCCGGAGGCCCCCATAATATAAACGAAGGAACATTCCCTGACTCTATCATACGACGAATCACACCGCCCTCGCCCATCAAATGGGATTGACCGATGTATTCGTCAAGCGACTGCGGACGCAATCGTTCTGCCAATGGAACATTATTTTGCATTTATACTATTTATTTCTAATTCGCTTTAAAAGTCTAGTCAGTTCGCCTCCCCAGAATATCACAGACGTATAGGCAATAATCTCAATCCACGTTACAACATCAATCGGCACTGTTCTGAATACCCTGCCTCCAAATTTCACTATTATTATCTGTCCGACCAGAATCAACAATGCGACCAGCACAAACGGGATACATTTTCCCATCTCTTTGAATGCCGACTGAGATGCACCCAAAGTCTTCGCATTAAACAGATTCCAGAACTGCAACATCACAAACACCGTAAAGAATATTGTCAAAGATTCGATTGATATTTCACCGCTACGGCCCATTGAAAACAACATCGTCAACAAGGTTGCGATGAACAACGTTCCCACGCCAAAAATTGTTTTGGTCATCTGTGGGGTGATTATGAAATCTGACAATTTACGCGGTTTATCCTTCATCACAAGCGGATTCGGAGGCAACGATGCCAATGCCGCAGCTGCGAATGTATCCATAATCAGATTAACCCACAACATTTGTGTTACTGTAAGTGGCACTTCTGTTCCGAATATCGAACCCAACAATACAATCACCAAAGCAACAAAATTGATTGTAAGTTGGAATGCTACAAATCGTTGAATGTTTCGGTACAACGATCGGCCCCACATTACGGCAGTGGCAATCGACTGGAATGAGTCGTCCAACAACGTAATGTCACTTGCCTCTTTAGCCACAGACGTACCGCTACCCATTGAGAGTCCAACTTGGGCAAAATTCAGTGCCGGAGCATCATTCGTTCCGTCACCCGTTACGGCAACAACTTCACCTCTTTGTTGCAACAATCTAACCAAGCGTTGTTTATCCATTGGACGAGCACGTGACATAACCTTCAATTTTGCGACACGTTCGAGAGCTTGTTCATCACTCAGGGCTTCAAACTCGGCTCCAGTAATTCTGTTTTCATCACCGTCGTTTTCATTCCAAAGTCCTATCTGACGGGCAATTTCACAAGCCGTATTAGGTGTATCTCCCGTCACAATCTTGACCTGAATTCCCGCATCAAGACAACGTCTAACTGCATCTGGCACATCTTCTCTCACAGGATCAGATATTGCCGTAACACCTATGAAAACCAAATCTCCCACCTCTGACAATGCCTCATCAATATTCTTAACATCGGTTGAAACTCGTTTACAAGCAAATCCGAGTGTTCTCATTGCTCGATTCTGATAACCTGTCAACATTGTTTCGAGTTCATTTGTATACTCTTCAGCAGGTATCATTTTGTCTGTAAGTTGTATCTTATTACATTTCGAGAAGACAATCTCAGGAGCTCCTTTAAGATAGAGTATTCTGCCCAATTCAAACTGGGAATCAACCAGCGTAGCCATAAATTTTCGTTCTGTCGAAAATGGCAATTGGTCGATAATCATCGAATTACCTCTCAATTTAACATAATCAACACCTTGAGAATCAAGCCATAGCAACAATGCACCTTCAGTCGGATTGCCAACTGTTCGTGGAGTATCCCCCATATGGTCAATGTGAGCAGTCGTATTTACAGAAATACCCTCCTTAATAATACTGCTGATTGAATCGTCTTTCAATCGACCCTCGTTCAATGAGAAGAAACAAGCTTCAGCAACCTGCATTCTATTTTGAGTCAAAGTTCCTGTTTTATCCGTACAGATCACGGTTGCAGCACCCATTGTTTCACAAGCGTGCATCTTTCTTACGAGATTGTTGGTTTTCAACATTCTACGCATACTCAGAGCAAGACTCAACGTTACACTCATAGGCAATCCTTCGGGGACGGCAACAACTATAAGCGTCACGGCAATCATAAAATTCTTGAGTATACGTTCTAACAATTCAAACGGGATCAATGCCTCTGTCGTAAAAATATTTACACCGGCTGCAAAATGTCCGATACCAGCACCTGCTCCAAGCACAACAACTGCCAGCAGTATGTAGATCCATATCGAACAAGACATCATCTTCTCAATAATATGATTGGTCTTATTAGCCAGGTTCAACGCATCTCTGACAATAGAACAAATAACCTTAGTCATCGCAACAAGCAATGCTGTGATTATCGTTATCAACACCCATTTCTGAGGTATCGTCAACGATATTTCCAATCCGTTTATATCTTTTACCAATAGTATTCCGAATGTAACAAATGCCAGCGAGAAACCAATCACACTAATCAATTGTGCCAACTTTTCGAGCTGAAGGGTCAACGGAGTCTTTTCCTGTGGTTTTACGGTTGCCTGAGTCGCCACCTTTCCGAACTCTGTAGCATCACCCACTTCAGTCACACACATTTTTCCATATCCTTCGATTACGGTCGATCCCTTCATAAGACGATTTGAAGGATAAGTTGCCTCCTTGTGGAAATGCTGAGGATCGGTTGTCTTTGCAGCCGATAATTCACCGGTCAGACACGACTCATTAACTGTCAGAGATACCGATTCAAGAAGGTCGCCATCAGCAGGAACCTCCTCACCCGTATCCAATAAGACAACATCGCCAACAACAACTTCGCTACGTGGCACCTCGGTAACATTACCGTCTCGGAGTACCTTTACCATTACATCATCATTGGTCTGATTAAGCAAATCAAACTTGCGAGATGCATCATATTCAAACCAGAATCCGACTCCCGTAGCCAATATTATCGCAAAGAAAATACCTATTGTTTCGGCATACTCGTTCTCTATAACAGAAATCACAAGAGATAAAACAGCTGCCACCAGCAATACCCTGATAATCGGATCATTGAACTTCTCTAAAAACAGACGCCAAACTGACTCCTTTTTGGGTGGTGTCAACCTGTTCTCACCATATTTCCGACGACTCTCAAGCACCTGCTCTAATGTCAATCCTAAATTTCTATTACTTTTATCCATTGTAATTTATTATTTTAAAATTTCAGTTATCTTGCAAATTTAATAAAAAATTTCCTTTTGAGAACTATCAAGTTTTATTGCCACAAATAACAATATCGTAAAGGCTACCAACGATGATCCGCCATAACTAAAAAACGGCAATGGGATTCCAATTACGGGCATTACGCCTATGGTCATTCCGATGTTGACAAACATATGCATAATAAAGACAGATGCAACCGAATAGCAGTAAACACGACCAAATGCTTCACGTTGACGTTCACCCATCTTCATCAGTCTGAATATCAATAATCCAAACAATCCTATAACAAATGCCGAACCAACAAATCCCCACTCTTCACCAACGGTACAAAATATAAAGTCTGTAGCCTGTTCTGGTACAAAGTTATACTTAGTCTGAGTTCCTTCGAGGAAACCTTTGCCGAAGAATCCGCCCGAACCTATGGCAATTTTCGATTGATGGACATTATACCCCCATTTGTCCAGATCTGATTCAACACCCAACAGGTCGAGAATACGCTTCTGTTGATGCAGTTGCATTTTACTGAACACATATCCGATAGAGAATGTAAACCCAACCGATGCAACAAAAAATATCGTTGATAGTATGTTGCTATAAATCTGGCGTCGCCAGCTATACAATACGACAAGCGGTATCGATATAACAATGGCTACGAGCAGTGATACGTAGTAACTGACCGAAGTAAAACACAATAGTACGAAATAGACTAACAGTGACAATAGCGTAGTAGCTGCTGCATATGTCAATTTATCACGCCACGAACGACTTATAATTGCACTGACTAACAACGTAGCACACATCAACATTATCAGCACAGCAATGGGCTGAAACAGAAATGATAACACAAACAATGCTATCAACACCAATCCGACAATATATATCCACGGATTAAGTCCCTCACGGAACAACATAAACATACACGACAGAAAGACCAATGCCGACCCCGTATCATTCTGCGACAATACGAGCATCAGCGGAATTCCGATTATTGCAAACACCTTTATCAGAGATTGCCGGCTCTTCAAATTGAAACCATACTCGTTCATAAATCGTGCAAGAGCCAAAGCCACAGAGACTTTCACAAACTCTGATGGCTGGAATCCGAATCCATCTTTTCCTCCAAACATTAACCACGATTTTGCCCCCTTGTTTTCCTCTCCGAACAGCAATACCGAAATCAACAACAATACACTGAACCAATATATCGGATAGGCCCACGTGTAGTAATATTTCCCGTCAAGTAACATTATGAACATTGCCAGCACTAATGCCACCCCGAACCATATCATCTGAGAACCTGCTCGCGACGAAAAGTCAAAAAATCCAGAAGTATTGTCATACACCGCAGCATATATATTGACAATACCAAGCAATACCAATCCAACATATATCGCAATAGTACCCCAATCGATTGATGTCACATAACTGCTATTCTCATTTTTTCCTATCATAATTGGGATAGTTTATATTCATATTCTTGATATGTTGTACAAGATCGACACGTGTAATCGTATCGGTCAGATATTGTTCCATCAGCAACGAGGCAATGGGTGCAGCAACAGTTGCTCCGAATCGTCCATTTTCAATATAAACCGAGATTGCAATCTTTGGATTATCTTTTGGTGCGAATGCCATAAATGTCGAGTGATCAGCTCCGTGAGGGTTCTGAGCAGTACCCGTTTTGCCACATACGTCTTGATCGGGAATACGTGCTATGGCACCCGTACCACCATCTCGATGTACACATCGCCACATACCCTCAACTATCGGATCATAGTGTTTTGAATCAACCTTTGTATAGTGTCGTTCATAGAATCGTGAATCTATCGAGTCGCTACCTTCGACTGCACGAACCACGTGCGGAATGTAGTAGTAGCCACGATTGGCTATTATGGCACACAGATTTGCCATCTGCAGTGGTGTTACACCTAACTCACCCTGACCAATAGAAAGCGACAATATTGTCATCGAGTTCCATCTGTTATTATATGCTCGGTTATAGAACTCCAATGACGGAAGATTACCGTTAAGTTCGTTCGTGAAATCGGAATTCAGTTTGCGACCAAATCCAAAACTCTCAACGTAATCTCGCCAAACGGCAAATCCGGCCTTAGCACTACCATATTTTTTGTTATCGATAATATCTCTGAAAACGTAACAGAAATATGCATTACACGATGTCTGAACTGCCTCAACAAGATTTACAGGCGACCAGTGAGAGTGACATTTCACACCTCGTCCAATCGTATAACCCATATGACACGGATAACGATTCTGTGTAGTGACAACCCCCTCCTGCAACCCGATAAGTCCGTTTATGGTTTTGAACGTAGACCCCGGAGGGTAACTTGCCATTACGGCTCGATTGAACAATGGTCGCCTACTCTCATTGAGCAATTTCATATAATTGTTTCCACGGTCACGACCGACGAGTTGGTCAGGGTCATAAGTCGGACTGCTGGCCATAACGAGAATCTCACCTGTAGAGGGCTCGATAGCAACGACACTACCGACCTTACCGCGAAGCAACTCCTCTCCCAACATCTGAAGTTTAGGGTCTATCGTACAATGAATCGCCTTTCCTGGAATAGCTACCGAGTCATAGAGTCCATCGGCATAACTGCCTCGGTTAATGCCGTGCACATCAACCATCTCGATTTTCACCCCTTTTTTACCTCTCAGTTCCTTTTCATAAGCCTGTTCGATTCCACTCATTCCGATATTATCTCCCATTCGATAATATGGATTTCTCTCGATTATTCTATCCGTAACCTCACCGACATAACCCAAAAGATTTCCTGCCATCTTGCGAGGATAGCTGCGAACTGTACGATACTGCAAATAAAATCCCTTAAAATTACGTTCTTCAAATCTGAGTTTGAACTCTTTGGGCAACTGTTTGAACAAAACCGACGGACGTCTGCGAGAATAGTTTCTTGCACGTCTCAACTCTTTTTTGAATCGTTCTTTGTCCACTCCTATCAATCGGCACAGTTCCAATGTATCAAACTGCTTAACTTCCAGCGGAATAACCATCAGATCATAGGCTTCTTTGTTTTTAACGAGATATTCACCACGACGATCATACACTTCACCTCGTGGCGGATACTGTACATTTCGCTGCAAGACATTATTGAAGGCATATCTGCGATATGAATCGTCTACCACCTGAATCGAAAAAAGTTTTATCAAGAGTATTCCCAATAAAACCAAGACTGTAATTTGTAGTGTACGATAACGATTCATTTACAGTACGTTTTTGCGAGTTACAAACAATAATTGAAAAACGTATATCAACGGAACACTTAACAATGTTGAAGCAAAAGACTGTAAGATGATTACCCAATAATCATCAAAACTCAACCTGTCAAGCGTGAAGAATATTAAGAAGAAACACAACATTGCCGAGGTCACATATTTCATAAAGTTAGGCAGACCTATTCGGCTGCTCAAAGGAACTCCGCCATCTTGGATTGATAATCTTCCCGCAAACAACAGCAACAACAATCTGCGGACAATTCCCACTACAAGCATCGTCGCTGTGTAGACTCCCGGAACTCCAGCCAGAATATCTATAGTCAATCCCAAAAACATTGAACACAACATCACCTTCAGATTAGACATCTCCATCGGCAACAAAAGTACAAACAGGGGGAATACAACGGGACGAATCCACCACGAAAACTCGATATTATCAAATAACAATACCTGCACTAATACAGATGTAATGAACATCACGATATATTCAAACGTCGTTTTCATCTCGTATTATTATTTGAAATATGCTTCTTCGAGTTTGGAACGCTGCTCGGCATCACGATTAAAAATCAGAGAGACATTATTCAACGCACCCATCTTCGCTGCAATTTTGATCTTGGCACGATAACTTGTCATATTTTCCAATTCAAACTCTGAGATTGTTCCAATGACAAGCCCTGCGGGAAATATTGCCGAATAATTTGTCGTAACAACCGTATCACCTATTGCCAAGTCAGCATACTTCGGAACATCACTCAGCGTAAGATATTCACGATTCAAACCGTCCCACGAGACTATCCCCGTATACTCTTCGCCTTCGATTCTAGCACTTGTTCTGAAGTCCATATTAAGCAATGAAATGCAGACCGAAAAATCCTCAGAACTTTCTACTACATATCCCACGATATTACGTCCACACACTACGGCCATATCTCTGTAGACACTATCTTTCAGTCCACGGTCTACCGTAAAATAGTTATGACGCGATGATATTGTATTATTTACCACCGCGCCAGACATATAAACATAGGGTAAACCTATTTGATCTACTACAGAATCTTTACTATTGCCATAAACTTGTCGATATGCTTCTAACTCGTTTTTCACCCGAGCCAACTCCTCCGACAAGAGATAATTCTCACGATACATATTGAAGAAGGATTTCACACCTTCGGCTTTTGCATCTAGACCTCCCACGATTTTTGCTGACAGAATTGTTTGTTTAGCCCGCGTATAAGGCGTACTGCGCAGATAGTAACGGAGCACAAAAAACTCCAGCACTATGAACAACAACACTACGTGTGTCCTTTTTATGAATAAGTACACTCGATTCATTCTGTCGACTCTCTACCAACGGAGACTATTTCATAAGGAACGAGAATCTGTTAATATTTTTCAATGCGACACCTGTTCCTCGAGCAACTGCCAGCAGCGGATCCTCTGCCACCTGGAACTTAATATTAGTCTTTTCCTGAAGACGTTTGTCCAGACCTCTGATCAAGGCTCCACCGCCTGCCAGATAGACACCATTCTTCACGATATCAGAATAGAGTTCCGGCGGAATCTGTTCGAGAACCTTCATTACTGCAGCATCTACCTTTACCAACGATTTTTCGAGGGCATAGGCAATCTCCTGAGAAGATAATCGTAATGTTGCTGGCAGAGAGGTCATCAAACTCGGACCTGTAACAACGAAATCTTCTGGCGGATTTTCCAGATCCTGAATAGCTGCTCCAAGTGATTTTTTAATCTCTTCGGCCGTACGTTCTCCAATTCTCACATTATGTTGCTGACGGATATACGACTGAATATCTTCGGTAAACACGTCCCCTGCCACATTGATACTCTGACTACAAACGATACCGCCCAACGAGATTACAGCAACCTCTGTTGTACCACCTCCGATATCGATAATCATATTACCTTCAGGAGCTTCAACATCGAGTCCCACACCCAAAGCTGCGGCCATAGGTTCATAAATCATATATACTTCTCGACCACCAGCGTGTTCAGCCGAGTCGCGAACCGCACGAATCTCCACATTGGTCGACCCCGACGGAATACAAATCACCATCTTCAGCGAGGGTGTGAACAGTGTATTGCTAAACTTTATCTTTTTAATCATTCCGCGAATCATCTGTTCAGCCGCTGTAAAATCAGCGATAACACCGTCTCGCAACGGACGAATCGTACGGAGATTCTGATTGGTTTTACCTTGCATCTGGCGTGCCTGTTCACCGATAGCAACAAATTTTCCGGTATGTTGATCGACTGCCACAATCGAGGGCTCATCAACCATTATCTTACCATTGTGGATTATAATTGTGTTGGCAGTTCCCAAGTCCATTGCCAACTCTTGGGTCAATGAAAAAAGTCCCATACTTTTATTGTTATGGTTTAGTGTTTAAAGTGTCTTAAACCTGTCATAATCATAGCCACTCCATTTGCATCACAATAGTCAATCGATTCTTGATCGCGAACCGAACCTCCTGGGTGTATAACAGCTTTGATTCCTGCCTTATGTGCAATCTCTACACAGTCTGCAAACGGGAAAAATGCATCTGAAGCCATCACTGCACCTTCCAAGTCGAATCCGAAACTACGTGCTTTTTCGATTGCTTGTCTCAGAGCATCTACACGTGAAGTCTGACCGATACCGCTTGCCAACAATCGCATATCTTTTGCAAGCACGATTGCATTTGATTTCGATTGTTTTACAATCTTATTGGCAAACAACAAATCATTTATCTGAGCTTCGGTTGGAGCTACACCAACTTTGCTTTCAGGGATTGAATCTATGCCTCCGACCTTCAAATCGCGTTGTTGCATTGCCACACCATTGAGCAACGAACGGAACTGCATCTTGGGCAATTCGATATCCTTGCGACGCAATACGATACGATTTTTCTTTGTAAAGAGAATATCCAATGCTTCCTGTTCGTAGTCTGGTGCGATCAACACTTCGAAGAACAATTTATTAATCTCTTCGGCTGTTGCTTTATCAATCGGACGATTTGCAACCAAAACTCCTCCAAATGCTGATACCGGATCACAAGCCAATGCATCAACCCAAGCCGTATAAATATCTTTTCGAGTTGCTACGCCACAAGCATTCATATGTTTCAGGATTGCGAATGTTGGTTCTGTAAATTCGTCAATCAGATTAACTGCCGAATCAATATCGCCCAAGTTGTTATAAGAGATATCCTTTCCGTGGAGTTTATCAAACATTTGTTCGAGGTCACCGAAGAACACTGCCGATTGGTGAGGATTTTCACCATAACGCAATGGCATTGATTTTTGTTCACTCTGTTTGAATGCCGGAATTTGTTCTACCTGATTGAAGTAGTTGAATATTGCAGTATCATAGTGCGAAGACACATTGAATGCCTTTGCAGCAAATCTGCGACGTTGTTCGATTGTTGTCTGTGCGCCTTGTTCGTTCAGTATATCCAACAGATCGACATACTCTGCCTGAGATGGAACAATTACTACGTCCTTGAAGTTCTTCGCAGCTGCACGGATCAGTGAGATACCACCGATATCGATTTTTTCGATGATGTCTGCTTCCGGAGCACCTGATGCAACAGTTTGTTCAAATGGGTAGAGGTCGACGATCACCAGATCAATTTCGGGAATTTCATAGTGTTCCATCTGCACCAAATCATCTTGCAATTCGCGACGACCCAAGATTCCGCCAAAAACTTTCGGGTGCAGAGTTTTTACTCGACCGCCCAAAATTGAAGGGTATCCGGTCAATGTCTCAACGGCTGTTGCAGTCAATCCCAAACCTTTAATAAATTCGAGTGTTCCGCCTGTAGAATATATTTTTACTCCTTCGGCTGACAGTTTTGTTACGATTTCATCGAGTCTATCCTTATAATAGACTGATATTAAGGCACTTTTAATTTTCTTCACGGTATTATAATTTTATTATTTTCGATTATTTAATCTACAAATGTACAAATTTTAAAGTAATTTTTTTACAAATTTATGGCAATTTCCTCGATATTTTATAATTTTACGTGATTTTTCTAATACAACACTGCATACAATGAGTTTCAATATAAACAAATCAGCATCAATAGCAGTCATTGGATATGGAAGTTGGGCGACTGCATTGGTTAAAATTTTACTCGAAAACAATAACAATGTCGGTTGGTATATCCGCAAACAGGATGTCATAGACTACATCTTAGAAAACGGAACCAATCCGAGATATCTGAGAGATGTTCATTTTGACACTACAAAGCTAACATTGTCTAACGACTTGAACTATATCGTTGCCAATTACGACATCTTGTTAATGGCGACTCCGTCTGCCTTTTTGAAAACAACTCTCGAAGTATTAACCGAATCGTTAGAAAATAAATTCATAATCTCGGCCATCAAGGGCATCGTTCCTGACGAGTACATCACAGTGGCTGAATATTTCAACCAACATTACTTGATTCCATATGACCAAATCGGAATCATCACGGGCCCGAGTCACGCTGAAGAAGTTGCACTTGAAAGACTTTCATACCTCACAATGGTCTGCAAAAACATCGAAAATGCAGAAATACTCTCACAACGATTCGCTTGTGAGTATATAAAGATGTGTTGCTCAACGGACATCTATGGTGTTGAATATGCTGCGATTATGAAAAACATCTATGCTATTTCGGTCGGAATATCCGTAGGTCTTGGTTTTGGTGATAATTTCATTTCGGTGCTCATTGCCAACGGAGCAATCGAAACTCAACGATTCCTGGACAATACCTATCCAAGTCCGAGACATACAAGTTCATCACCATATCTTGGCGACCTGCTTGTAACAACCTACTCGCAATTCAGCCGAAACAGAACATTCGGTATGATGTTGGGCAAAGGATACTCGGTAAAAACAGCTCAAATGGAGATGAGAATGATTGCCGAGGGTTACTATTCGGCATACTGCATTCGACAAGTCAACAAACGTTTCGGTGTCGAACTGCCAATTGCAGAGGCTGTTTACAAGATTTTATATGAAAATGCCCCTGCAGCCGAAACAATAAATAATCTTACGACTAAATTAATTTAATTCATCGAACTGGTTTCGGAACGATTATTGCAAAACAATCTCGAAAAAGATTAACAGATTATGCAACAACTATCTATCGACATTAAAAACATCTTCCAGACAATATCTCCCGAAAAATTCGAAACGGTACTGAATGAGTTGACCGAATGCAACCGACTGCTCGAAACCGGCTACGGACAAGGACGGGATATGTTGGGCTGGGTTAATTTGCCCGAAACCACTACACAAGAACTGATTGACCAAATAAACTCAACCGCAAAAAAAATCAACGATATTGCAGATGTCATTATCGTAATCGGCATCGGTGGCAGTTACCTCGGTGCCAAAGCAATGGTTGATGCATTGGGTGAAAATTTTTCATATCTAAAACCAGATTACAAACAGATAATTTTTGCCGGTCAGAATATCAGCGAGGACTATATTTCGGAATTGATTCAGGCTACGCAAAACAGACGTACTGCACTTATTGCTGTGTCAAAATCGGGTAATACACTCGAACCAATGCTGACATTCAGAATACTCCGCGAGGAGATGCAGCATCGATACGGAGTTGAAGGTGCAAGAAAAAGAATATTTGTTCTGACAGATGAATCTAAGGGGAGTCTGAGAGAGATCGTCTGGAAAGAGGGATATGAATCACTGAGCGTTCCGAGCAATGTAGGTGGCAGATATTCGGTACTGACATCTGTCGGACTGCTGCCTGCTGCAGTTGCAGGCATCAACATCAAAGAACTCATCGAAGGAGCCAAAGCTATGAGAGTTCGTTGCTCAAGTAATATCAACAAGTTAGAGAATCCGGCACTAATTTATGCAGCAGCTCGAAGTGTGCTATACCGCGAAGGAAAACAAATTGAAATTTTGGCGTGTTGTGAACCATACCTTAAAATGCTGACAGAGTGGTGGAAACAACTATTTGGCGAAAGTGAAGGCAAACTCGGCAAAGGTTTATATCCGTCGACAGTAACCTACCCTTCTGATTTACACGCAATCGGACAATATATTCAAGATGGTCCGAGAATTATGATTGAGACTGCCATCAAAGTCAGACAATCAAGATCGACGATTGAAGTCAAATCCGAAATCGAAAACCTCGACAAATTGAATTATCTGGCAAACAAAAGTCTGAGCCATATCAGTCGCAATATATTCGAAGCAGTTTCGATTGCACATACCAAAGGTGGAGTACCTAATATTTCGATTGAAATTCAACGACTTGACGCTCACAGCATAGGCGAGTTGATATATTTTATGGAACGTGCGTGCGGAATCAGTGCCTACGGACTCAATGTCAATCCATTCGATCAACCAGGCGTCGACGTCTACAAAAAGTGTGCAGACTCTCTCCTCCGATAACCGATGGGGTGCTAAACTAACTAGGGCGTAAAAAAAAATGGCGTAACTGAGTTAGATAATAGGAGATGTGATATGAGTGTACGAATCAAATCTGATGATACAAAAGTTGATAATAGAAATAAAAAATCCCGTTTTGTTAACGGGATTTTTTGTTATTACTTTTTACTCAATTGTTTGTCGTGACGGTAAAGTTGGTAACTATTGAACAAATTCTGCCAAATGGAATAGGCTGCAGGAAATACCGATGACATCGGATCTAAATAGGTATGTGCCAACCAAATACCTAATGCAGAATTACGCTGACCAAGATTCTGACCACCCGCAATTCGATCTCCATAGTGACTGCCAACACTCTTTCCGACCCAGAACTGAATTGCACACATTACACCTGAAGCCAATGTCAACCACACTATCAGCATCGGATAGGAATCACCATACATAAATATAAAACCAATGGTCTTACCTATTGTCAGCATCAATGCCAACGCCCACAGATAAAAAGACAATCCTCGACGCTTAACCAATATCTGATTAGCTTTGGGGCATATACGTTTCAATACAATATTGACAATCATTGGCAACATAATTATTGGAAATATTTTGGACAGAATCAATCCGAATGATTGCAGAAACGGCATCTCAACATTATTGCCCACAAACGAAAAATAAATCGGTGCAACAATTGTCACCATCATATTCCCCAATAATGTATAAGTCGTAACCTTATCTCGATCGGCTCCCAACACACAAGCGACCGCTGCGACAGATGCTGCAACAGGACAAATAATACCTACAAGCAAACCTTGTGCAAATACTTCACTAATAGATCTGAAGACCAGATATAACCCCATACTGACAACAATCTGGAATGCCATAAATATGACATCCATTCCGGATATGCGAAACCGACTCAGAGTGAATGAACTGAAATTCAACAACAAAATTGAAAAAATCAGATACGGTATCAACACATTCATCATTGACAGATATTCGTGCAAAAATACACCTGCCAATATTGCAAAGGGCAACACCCAACTTCTATACCTTGCCATTCCGAAAATTCAATCGTAAAAAAAACGCCGCAAAGATAACAAATTATTTGCAGCACATACAAAATCACATCAAATCACATTTCTTATTTCTGAAAATTATCAGTATCTTTGCACAAATTTCACTAATAAAAATGGACATTCTCGGAGTCAAACAAAAATTAGGAATAATCGGAAATAACGAGTTGATGAATCGTGCAATAGAGATGTCGTTGCGTGTAGCATCAACAGATCTGTCTGTGCTGATAACGGGAGAAAGCGGAGTCGGCAAGGAATTTTTTCCGCAGATTATCCACTCGAATAGTCCGAGACGACACAACAAATATATTGCTGTAAACTGCGGTGCAATACCCGAAGGCACAATCGATTCTGAATTATTCGGACACGAAAAGGGTGCATTTACGGGTGCGACCGAATCTCGAAAAGGGTACTTTGAAGAGGCAAACGACGGTACAATATTTTTAGATGAAGTGGGAGAACTTCCACTTGCCACACAAGTCCGTCTGTTGCGCGTTCTTCAAGTTGGCGAAATCATCAGGGTCGGAGCGTCTAAACCAATCAAAGTAAATGTAAGAGTTGTTGCTGCCACAAATTCAAATCTGTTGCAAGCAATCGGTGAAGGCAAATTCCGCGAAGACCTATACTACAGACTCAACACCGTACCCATCAGCATTCCAGCTCTCAGAGAACGTCGTGATGATATACCTCTGTTGTTCAGAAAGTTTGCTGCAGATGTCGCTGCAAAATACCGTATGCCAAGCATTTCTCTTGATAATTCTGCAACTGATATACTAAAGAGTTATGATTGGCCGGGCAATGTCCGTCAACTCAAAAACGTGGCTGAACAAATCTCCGCTGTAGAAGAAGAACGTAAAATATCTGGAGAAATACTCACACGTTATTTACCTAATTATCAAAGTAGTTACATTCCCATACTACACTCGAATGTCAATACTACAAACAATTCGGACCGAGAATTGCTATACAAAGTTCTGTTCGAAATGAAAACAGAACTCAATGATGTAAAATCAATGTTGCTGGAATTATTGCAACGTTCTGGAAATTTCGACCATCATCCGATGACTCCGCAAACCCCAACCCTGTTACCATCGATTATCCACAAACCGGCACCTGCCACGGAATTCATTGAGACTCAGGAGGTAACTGACGAACCTACGGCTAAACCAATAAGCAAAGACCAGGTGTTGCGTGAAGCAATTTTGGAGGCATTACGTAGAAATGGTGGTCGCAGAAAATTGGCGGCACAAGAACTTTTTATGTCGGAAAGAACTCTATATCGAAAAATTAAAGACTTAAACATAAATGATAACGAATATTAAAATCTTCAAATACATCATTCCATTAATAAGCCTTGTCTTGTTGTGTGGAGGGTGCAAAGTAAAATACTCATTTACAGGTGCTTCAATTTCACCCGAGGCAAAAACTGTCAGCATTGCATATTTCCCGAACAATGCTCCGCTGGTAGCTCCGATCCTCAGTGCGACTCTGACCGATGCCCTGCAAGATAAATTCGTCAAACAAACACGTTTGGAACTTGTCAAAGAGGACGGCGACTTAGCTTTCGAAGGCGAAATCACAGGCTATAACTCTACGGCATCATCAATCTCTGCTAATGAATATGCTCAACTCAACAGATTGACCATCACCGTAAAAGTAAAGTTCACAAACAAATACAACAGCAAATTGAACTACACAAAGACATTCTCTCAATTTGCAGAGTATGACAGCAACAAACTTTTGCAAGAGGTCGAATCAACTCTCATTCCCGAAATTGTTGAAAAATTAGTGGAAGATATCTTTAATGCAGCCGTATCTAATTGGTAATCAATATGCAGTTTGCAGAATTATTAACGACACCGACTAACATCGATCGCCAATCAGAAGAGACTATCAATCAGATAGTTTCTAAATATCCGTGGTTCTACATCGGACGACTCGTTGCATTAAGACACTCTAAAAATAATTCGGAAGAATTCGATAATCACAAAAAAAGTGTGCAGTTAGGACTGAATTATAGACCAAGTTCAAAAATTATTTTACAAAATATAGATTCGGAAATTTTCAAAAAATTCGAATCATTTGACATTATCGACTCGTTTTTAGAGAATAAAGATTTTACCATCACACCTCAACAAAGTACTGATAATGAAATAGATATGTCAGCAAAAGCTAATCTTATCGGAGATGATTTAGCAACTGAAGCTCTCGCCCAAATATTCATTGATCAGGGGCTTTATGAACAAGCTGTCGAAATTTATCAGCAATTAAGTTTGAAATTTCCAAAAAAAAGTGCTTACTTTGCACGATTAATTGAGAAAATAAACAAAAAGAAATAACCGAAAAAATTAAACAAAACAATGACTATCTTTATCTTGTTGATTGTATTGATTCTGATTGCCAGCTTGTTGCTAATTTTGGCTGTATTGGTACAAAACCCCAAAAGCGGTATGGCTGCCAACTTCGGAACATCAAACCAAATCATCGGAGTTCGTGAAACTACGGACAAGCTCGAAAAATTCACTTGGGCTATGGCCATCACAATCGTTGTGCTGAGTGTTGGTGCAACAATGGCTATTCCTAAAAACAGAATCAGCAGCTCGAAAAGCGACATCGCTAAAGAACTTATGAACCAGGGACAAGGCTCTCAACAGTTCCAATTCCCTGTTAATGAGAACAAAACTAACGATGCTAAAGTTGACGAAGCTAAAACTGAAACTAAATCTGACGAAAAGAAAGCTGAATAAATGGGGAAGCACGTCAATATTGGATTTGCTTGTGACCACGCAGGGTTCCAAATGAAAGAGATGCTCATTGAGTATCTTATGGGTGAGGGGTATGCCATCACAGATTTTGGTACAATGTCTGAAGATAGTTGCGATTATCCAGATTTTGCACACGCGTTGGCTAAGGCTGTTGCCGATGGCAAATGCGATATGGGCATTGCTTTGTGTGGTAGCGGTAACGGAATTTCAATGACTCTGAATAAACACCAAAACATCAGAGCTGCTCTGTGCTGGTTGCCTGAGTTGGCAAAACTCGCTCGCAATCATAACAATGCAAATATCTGCTCAATTCCTGCAAGATTCATTAACGATGAAACGGCTCGCGAAATCGTAGACTCGTTCCTGAACGAAGAATTCGAAGGGGGGCGTCATCAAAGACGTGTAGAAAAAATTAATTGCCAATAGTGCGATTAATTCATATTTAGAATAATTAAAGAGGGTGATCCTATCGAGGATTCGTCTTTTAATATTTAACTGATTGATTTTCAGTGTTATTTTTTTTACGAAAATTGCAAAATTCCACATAGAAGACTACATGGAGGTCGTAATTAAGTCAAAAAACTACGAGTGCAAAGGTAAATAAAACTTTTGAAAGTAACGCACTGAAATCAAGCATCTTTCGAAGATGCATTGTGAATAAACTAAGGTGGCGTATGAGCGAACTACAAGGTTTGCTACATACGCCTATTTTGTTTTAATTAAAAAGATTGTAGAATCTCTATAAATAACAAATATGAACATTATCCAAAATTTTTGCTAACTTTGTGCTTAGTGATTATTGTGATTGGTGATAAATCATTATATAAATGAACTATTATAGACCAGAATGGACATGTGGACGATATAACCCCAAACATCATGTGGCATTGATGTATAACCTTATTGAAGGGATTAGTTTCTTTTTTGAGGCGGAATCTGCTCTAATTGTGGGTATTATATTGTCTCACTCTCGTAATGCTAAAATAGATATAGACAAAATGTTACACAAATGTAGCATAGAAAGATCTATTATACTTGAATTTTTAGAAGAATTATATGATGTGGGGTTGTTATCAAAAGAAACACCAACACCTCAAATAATTAAAAATTACCGAGTTGCTTTTGCGAACAGTAGTGTAAATAGTTCTGCAGTAAGTGATAAATCAGAAATTATCAGTGAAGCTGAAGATGATTACAACAACGCAATAAAAGAAGATTCCTTGTGCAGTGCGGTGATAGAGTTAACATATAAATGCTCTGCACAATGCATACATTGTTATAATCCTGGTGCAACAAGAAATAACACTGATGTTGATCACAGAAAGTTATCGGATGAGCTAAATTTAGACGAATACAAAAGAGTAATAGATGAATTGTATGATCTCGGATGTTATAAGGTTACATTAACTGGTGGAGACCCATTTTCAAAACCAATAGTTTGGGATATTATACAATATCTCTACGACAAAGACATCGCATTTGATATTTACACCAATGGCATACATATAGAAAACGAGGTTCTGCGACTTATCAAATATTATCCCAAGTCGATTTCTATAAGTTTGTACAGCGGTATAGCAAAAGAACATGAGTTCATAACTAGAGTAAAAGGTTCTTTTGAAAAGACTATTTCTACTATTGAACAAATATCAAGTTATGGCATTCCTCTAATATTAAAATGCTGTATTATGAGACCGAATATCAAATCCTACTATTTGGTGGAAAATATTGCTCATAAATACTCCGCCGCCGTACAATTTGAGGTATCTTTGCAAGACTCTTTGGATGGAGATCACTGTGTTAGTACATTTTTACAATTACCCCAAGAAATGCTTGAGATTGTACTACGTGATAAAAGAGTTCCTCTTTATGTTGGAATTGAAAATGAAAATTATGGAGCAATTAAAAGAACTGCTTCTGATAAAACTTGCCACGCGGGAGAAACCGCATTCTGCATAACGCCTAATGGCAATGTGCAATTATGTGTGGCTTTCCCTTTGATTCTAGGTAATGTAAAAGAGCAAGATATTAAAGACATAATAACGGACAATATTCTATTAACCAAATGGCAAAAAACAACTCTAAAAGATTTTGAGG
Source organism: uncultured Rikenellaceae bacterium (assembly GCA_904501625.1). Classification (GTDB taxonomy): domain Bacteria; phylum Bacteroidota; class Bacteroidia; order Bacteroidales; family Rikenellaceae; genus CAJGBR01. Next base: position 22,623 of record CAJGBR010000008.1, on the reverse strand, counting down.
ATTGTGGCAAAAAAGAATATTGTCAATATTGTGTAATCTGTGCAGGCTGTAACTTTGTAGCAAATGGAACCTATTTAAAGGCATGTAGGAATAATTGTTTTGTTGCTCAATGTAGATATCAACTAGCTGAAAAACTTAAGAAAGGCTTCGATCCATTGATGGGAAAAGATGTTATTGAGTGCTTGTCAAAATTCGATAATTATGTTCCTATTTTAAAAAGAATTACACATAATGGGTAAATGGAATGCCCAATTAAACTATTCCTTTATACTTACAACATTAACCGATATGTTGAAAATTAGCAAAAAATCCAAAGTAGTTACGAAAGTTCACATGGCAGATTGTTACGAGTCTGGAGGTATCTTTCATTAAACAAAATATGCGTCCTTAATTGGGCGCATATTTTATAGGAAATAAATAAATTGCTGAAACTTTATGAAAAAATACAAAAAACCGATATACTACATAGGAACACAAACTGCAGGTAATTTAATGACGATTCGTATTTATGTGGAGGAATATAACGAACAGCACAATTACGATTATATGGTTTGTTCTTTCGACTACCAGAGCATAGTTGACAAATTTAATATTATCAGAAAAGAGATTATTTCTATATATAAATCTCCTGGAAATCATCAAGTAGCGTTAACAGAATTAGAAGCGTTCAATCCTAATACTCCGCTTGATGTTATATAGATATGTACACAATAAAAGCTTTGTGTTTTGATGTTGTCATAATTTTATTAAGTAACACAAATTGCTATTAATTTAGACTACATAGAAGACTATACGCAAATTGTAAAATCAGCTCTCGATAGCCTTTTGCACAAAAAGTCGCTTCACAACACTGCATCATAATCTGTTGATAATCAATAAAATCGTCAGTGAAATATAATCCACCGCCGATAAAGGACACTCCGAAATGGATTACCCTCTTTTGATTCCAGTAGTTTTGCCTAAACTATAATATCATCGACGCGAAAATAGCAATAACCGTTTTGCAATAAAATTCAAAAGTGTAACCATTACCGTTGTGAAAACTTTTGATAACAAATAATGGATTCCCATCTTTTCTGCAAATAACCATATCAGCAATATTGTAAATCCCAATCCCACCAAATTTATCAGAGCAAAGAGAGAAAACTCGGCTATACGATTTGATACCGAACGAAAATCAAATACCCAATATATGCTGAACAAATAGGTTACAACAACCCCAGCTGAAAAACTTATAACCTGAGCCAAAAGCAACTCAAGTTCAACACAGGAATGCAACACCCATAAGAGCAGAAAATCAACAACGAATGCCACACCGCCGGCAATAACATAACGAATCAACTGTTTGCCGTATTTTTGATACAAATTATTCAGTCGATTCAACATTGCCACTAACTATTTTCGATGCTGCCTCTCTATCAAACGTAAATATATAGGTGTCAGGATTCTTGTAATGAGCTATCGGACGAAATACTGACGGATACTTCTTTATTGCAGGATAAAGATACAATGCCGTAGATGAATAACCCAACATATCCAAAATTACCAAATCACATCGTTTATTCAACAAATCCACAACCAACTCCTGTGGATCTTGAGTAAACTTATAATATGTAGTTATAATATTTGGAGCATAATAATTGAACATCTCCGGTTTACGACAAGCAACTACACTTCCCTTTGCCAACTGTCTATTGATATCCCTCGCTGCAGAAATATAGTTTCGATATGCAGGAGGTACAGGCTGATTTGAGAATGCGTGCTGTGCTTGCAATGGACCAAAACACGGCAACACAAACACCAAATAACACCATCTCAAATTCTTGTATCTCAATTTGAACACCTCTGTCAGTAGTGAAGTCACTCCCCACCAAAAACAGACAAAAATTATGGGTGCAAGCGGAGCTACATAACGGTTGCCGTTTCCGCCGTGCCACAACATAAACAATCCTATATTGGCAGCCAAATAGCCCAACAACATCCAGCGAAGTTTTCCAGAACGCCAAGCACCATACACCACTACGGCTAAAACAATGAGTCCGAGTGCTATTGACATTACACTAACCGAAGCCGTATAATCGATATTCAGCCACGGGAATAACAAATCTGGGAATGCACGCAAAACTGTTTCGTCAAAATTTTTGAGCATCTTTTCTACCAAATCACCAAATGTTTCTACGGTACCGGCTTCAGGTCTCCACGGATTAATCTTCATTATCATACCGAAGTAACGTGATTCGAGCCCCATCATCGAATTACGAATCATCCACGGCAACATCAAAGCAACAACACCAACTACGCATAATGCCAATTGACGCCACTGCTTTCGGAAAGCATAGAATACAAATACACCAAATATCAGAGCCAATGCCATTGTACGTACGTGGTAAGCTGCAACAGACGCAACTATTGCCAGCCAAAACCACGGCGAAACATAGAATCGGGCATCATCACGTTCACTCTGTCTGCCAAGCGAATATATTGCCAACACCGACAAGAATAAAAATAACATCTCGGACATCACAATATAAGAAAAACGCAACATTGGTGTACAGAAACAACTAAGCAACAAAGCTACAAGTACAGCCACCTTATCATCCGTCACTTTCCTCATCAGGTCGTACAACAACAATAATGAAACCAATAACAGCATACCGTTTACGACCTTAAAGAATATCAAAGAGTCTATTCCCAAAGACATAAAAACAGCCAGCAATGCCGGATAGCCCGGAGGATATGTCGATGTGGGACGAACCCCATCTGGATTTATTGTCGAATAGCCCAAACCATCAGACATATTACGAGCAAGACTGATGTATGTCGCATTGTCACCATTAAGGTCAAGTTTTGTATCAAAACACCAACAATATACGAACAGAAATACTAATGATAAAACTATATGATAACTAAACTTTTTAATCATTTTTAAATATTTTTGATTTGCAAAGATTCCATTTACACAAACGATACTCAAATGATGTGCGTATCACACCGAAAGCATAAATCGTACTGCGATGAAGATTGATAGACGAAGCCTCTTCGAAATACTTGGTAGGACAAGTTATTTCACCAATCTCATATCCCGCCCAGAAAATCTGAGCCAACATCTGATTATCAAATACAAAATCATCTGAATTTGAATTGTAATCAACAGTTCTCAATACCTCTGCCGAAAATGCACGAAATCCGGTATGATACTCACTTAATTTCTGATTCATCAGTATATTCTGCATAAATGTCAGACCTCGGTTTGCAATATATTTTATCATCGGCATCCCACCTTTGAGTGCACCTTTACCAAGTATTCGTGATCCCAGAACTACGGGATAAAGTCCATTAGCAATAACATAACACATCGAGTGAATCAACTTTGGAGTATACTGATAATCAGGATGTAACATTACTACGATATCAGCTCCCAATTCGAGTGCCCGATTATAACAACTCTTCTGATTGCCACCATATCCACAATTACGCGAGTGAACCTGAATCTCTTTTATACCGAGTTCTTTAGCCTTACGCACAGTTTCGTCGCGGCTACAGTCATCAGTCAAGATTACCTCATCTACAATATCAAACGGTATCTCACGATATGTTTTTTCAAGAGTTTCTGCCGCATTATAGGCCGGCATTACTACGATTATCTTCTTGCCGTTAATCATTATTTGACACGTTTGTCTGTTAAATAATCCACCATACGAAGTATTGCACGACTACACACAGGACAGAAATCCTGATTATTTCGCATCATACAATCAATCATAGGTCTATAAATTCCCTTTGCCACATAGCCACCTCCCTCATAGACCCCGAGTATTGTCTTATGTTCTTTGTCTGCCGGAGTCGGAATCGGGCTTTTCTTGGGCAACATATTTTTCCATTTAGACTCGAAATCCACCAAAGTCGTAATATTCGGTTCCCACGGTTCGACCTTCAAGTCATAGAAATCGTTGTAAGCAACTGACGAAGTGAAATATTCATCCGCGAGTCCTGCAAGTGAATGTCCGAGTTCGTGAGTAAACACCTTCATCGTATGGGTATTGCGAGCCGTTCCGATTGCATAGAAATTATACATTCCGCCGCCACCATAAACCTCCGAGTTCACCAATACGAACACTGCATCACACGGAACATTCCACACTGCATCGCGGATTGCTCGCATATTTGATGTTGTCAGATAGCGGTCTATTCCGAAGGTATAAAAACCTGAATCGAATGCCGTATTCTTAAATACACCTTTACCGGAAATATCTGTACCAGATTCTTTTGACGGAACCTCTACTGCCCAAATATTGAAATCAGATTTACACTTATCGAACGGTGCTGTCGAAAAAAGGGCCTCTGTAAAACGTTTCACATCAGTTCTAAACTGCTCCATCTCCTCAAGGGTGTATCCTTCTGGCAGAAAAACCAGATCTATTTTCGATTCGGCACTGCCACTATAATGAGCCTTCATCACAGGGTATTCATCAAGCGGGCTGCGATCAATAAATATTGACTTTGGATCAATCTCTTGCTTCAGCATTGTATAGAACTTTCCATCTTTACGATTACGTTCGAGCAACTCGACAATTACATTATTCTTAGGCATCGGAACACAAACCGTATTGCACCACGATTGCGTTTCGTTTTTTGCTTGATCCGTAGTTCTCCACTCTTCAAACAGTGTGTTAAAACCTCGGCTAAAAATCAGATTACCACTGCTCTTGTCATAAACTTTCACGCAATAACCGCCATACATAAACGGATCGAGCCTATTTTTACGAGGACCAGACCATATCGGTTCTTCTCTTAACCTTTCAATCGCAGCACTTTGCGACTTATCATTACCGATAAGTGAGAAATCGATTCTCAACGTTTTGGGTTCAAACAGACGTTCAAAATCAGATTGTCCGAACGTCGTAGTCACAGAGAATGCTGCAATAAGCAGTGATATTACGAATTTCATATTGTTATATTTTTTGTGCAAATTTAAGACTATTTAGTTACAATTCAAAGCAAAAAAAAAGAGACGTTGTCTAAACAACGTCTCTTGTTGAACTACCAGGACTCGAACCTAGACTAACAGAACCAAAATCTGCTGTGCTGCCATTACACCATAGTTCATTGTTAACCTTACAAACTATGAAATAGATCTTTTCGGCCACAAATGTAGATATTTTTATTTAACCTACAAAATTTATTTCATTTTTTTTTAAAACTTTTTTACACCATCTTTTGTAAGTTATTATACAACAGTATTTTCCCGTTGTAACTTTTTTTAAAAAAAATTATCATTTTACCCTTATGCAGTACAATAATGCAATATTTTTAGGTCTGGTTTCTGTTGCTACTCGCACCTTTCCACACGTAAAATCGGCAGGATTTCCCACTACGATCTCATGTTTATGTCTACCAGCACGTGACGTATCAAAATCGCCGGTTTTAAATTCATTTTCATAGTCCCAGGCATCTTTATGCGTATACGATGTATAAAACGCATTGGCTTCTTTAGTATTATTATTATGAAATCCGAATTTGTGACAATGATCTCCAGCAGTCGACACCTTAACCGTATGACTATGTCCCTGAATCGAATCATCTTGAAGACTGCCGAACTGGCGTTCTGCATCATTATTTCCATCCATATCCCAACCTCGAATGAATTGTCCACGCAAATCAGGCAATTTAAAACTGCCACCTTTGCCTCCAAATGTCAACCCAATAACATCAAACAATTCGGGATAATCTGCTTTTTTCAGAGTTCGACCATCACAAGGCAACCACTCCATCATCGTCGAAACATCTGCTCGTGCAAAACACTGAATTGATCCGATTGGAATTAATCGTTCCAACTCACGTGCTACGATATCTTTTATAATTTTCTCGTCCATCATATATTCATTTATACTATTTAACATTCTGACAACAAATAGTTTACCAAATCAGTCAATTGCTCTTTGGCCACTACATCAACCTGGCACAAATCAACAATAAAACGATCATCATAAATCTGAGTATACTCGTGATGAGCAGCCTCTCCCTCTACGGCACGTTCAAGCAACTGCTTCACGCTACAATCAGGCAACAATTTCAGTATACTGCACACCATTTCATCGTTTTTCTTAACACCAAATCCTCGAAAGAACATAATCGCCTGCATAGCCTGACTAAACGAATCGCTATGTTTTAACAACTCAAATGCACGTATGCCAGACTTATTGTATCCAACTCCGAGATAGCAGCACAATCCCCTGACAATATCAATCTGTTCCGAAGAGATTTGTTCGAGCATCTCAAGGCCCGAATCAAGACCCCGTTCTTCCAGCAGTTCCTTAACTGACTGATAAACATTATACTGAGCTGTTATTTTTGAGGCTGCCTGTTCAGGGTCGGCATTATAAATCTTTGCAAGTTCGACAATTCCGTCTGACACCACATACTGTGGCATTGCATCTTTCCATATCTCAGCATCGGGAAAAACATTTCCGATAAAATCCTCGACGAAATCCATTTGCGAAGCACTGCCCGAGAGAAATACATAATCAGGCGTAAATCCCCTGTGATTCAATTCATCATATATCTCACTGAAAAGTTCCAATACTTCGGTTCGATAATCTCTGATTCCATCAACTTCTGCGAGTTCGCTATTATTCCAATTTCGTTCTATGCCGACAAAGTTCTCGTGGTTCGCAGTATAATCAAAATTCTGAGCTCCAATCTTGATCTTTAATCTCTCATCATAGACATTTAATAATGCCCGATAGAATATCTCCTTTGCACGACGTGCCTCCAACAATATACCAAGCGTATTGGCAACGGCATCATACTGCTCGGCAATCTTTTCGACATCTTGTTCGACGGCATAAAACAGAGCATCTTCAACGTGATAGGCACCCCTATCCCTACTCGAACTCAATACAAATCCATCACTACCTGTAATAAATGCCGAATAGTCTATCGTACTCGATCCATAGTCAATAACCAATACACGTTTACTGCTAGACGACACCAACGAACGATGCTTCATCGAGGCTGCAATCGCCTCTGAAGTTATCCAATCGGCTGGCATTCCAGCCAAATTTATCAGATTCAAATACTCCACAGCCTGGTCGACGGTCCACTCGGTAGGACAGGCTACATAGAGTCTGAAATTTCGCACTCCGTCACTGTCTACAAGAAACGGATTGTATCTCAGCATATTGCCATACAGAGTCCGAACGAATGTCCGCATCGAATCGAAATCGAAATCGTTCATCTCTGAGACACGCTTCTTGAAACCCATTCTCAACGAATCATATTGAGAGGCTATTCCTGCAGCATCTCCTCCTGCAACCAATACCACCTCATCGGTTCCCGTCTCATTAGTCTTTATGTAATATGCAGAATATATAGCCTCGGTTTCGGCATCATCTTGAGTAATAAGATCTCCCTTTAACTTCAAGCGTGTAATCTTATTGCTACCGATTCTCACGCACGAAGCAGCACTCTCTCCGTGACCAATATCTACACCAACCAAATATTCAACTTTCATAGGGGTAGTTTTATTCAGATTACAGAGTTTATCTCGGCACATAGACCTTTCCCGGCAATACCGGAATGTCCGTATCTTTTCGCACTACGGCTCGACGTTCAATTCTCACTTGCGGATCATCACATTTGACTACCTGATAATACAGTTTCGTAGACTCAGAATAATCGACAAACGCATATCCCAAATCCGACATCAAAAGATTTATACGTTTCTTGACAGATTCGCAATTCTCAACTTCGGCATCAACGTAGACATCACTCAGCAGTTCTACGATTTTTCTGTCCAAAACCAACACCTGTCTGTTTTTGCTTGCAACACTCGACTCTTTCAATTCATCACACGCACGTTGTGTTGCAACCAGATCATCTTGCGAAACTCTCAACTGCTCGGTCAATGATACTATCTTATCCTTACTCAATCTCAATGCATCTTTCGTCACTTCGAGTTCTCTGACATTAGCCTTATTGCTAGATTCAGCCTGACTCAATCTACTTTTCAACTGTTGAATCTCTTGTTTCAGTCCCTCAATTACCCGATCATTAACAAAAGATTCTGTTTTATCCGCATTCATTTTTTTATTACGTTTTGTTAGAAACATTACGAGAATCCCAACTACAATTCCCGTCACTATTCCGATAGTCAATCCTATTTCGAAATTCATAATTTTATTTCATTTACTTTATCCTGACCAAATTGCATATATTTCAACACAACGCCATCTGATGAATTTTCCAAATTGGTCCAATATACATTTTCGGCAATCACTCCATTTTTTGCAGTTGCAGACAACGACCTCAACCTACCCATTTTTGACAATGTAATGACACTATCACCAAGACTCTTAACATACAACAATTGCTCTCCAACCTGATAGAGTTTACTGAACTCCAATGGCGAAACCTTGCCTTCTCGACACAACTTGCCGTTGACGACATAAAGGAAACCCAAATCTTTAAATGCAGCAACCGATGTGACATCATCTTTAACTACATCTTTTATTTTCCACACAGCACCCAATCTATCAGTATGAGTTTCTATCATTTTCATTTTACCCACCGCACTATCCAATTCACTTGCCAGCAGTTCAATATACTGATAATCTGACATCTGTTCGACATCCAAGACTACGGCAAATCGACCGACTCCCAACTCTGCCACTTGTCGCACTTCACCATCTGAAACTATTGATAACGACTGATGAGAGTTTGTTCCTTCAATACGACAAAGCCTCAGGGTTCCGCCCACAATCGAAGAAGACACTCCCGGTAGCACTCCATTATCCGACACCTGAACAATATCTGTTTTACCCGACATCATCCCCAACTCTACACAATTCAACAACTGCGACAATGCAGCACGACCTTCGGGTCCGAGTTTTTTATAATTATTAGCCTTCAAATCCTTACAGATAAGTTCATAACTTTTCCTATCTGCTTCGGTCCAATAGTAGACTCTGCTGCGAGATGGGTTAAAGTCTCGTTCAAAGTATCTACCATTACGAACAAATTCCTTCAGATTCGACTCTAAAGTTTTATCCCACTGCGAATTACTCTTATCCAATTTGAATTCATTTCGCAAATCGACTATCGAAACAATTACCCTATTATACATTCTCATAGTCTGTTACCCTCCATCTTTTTGATCTTCGGTGAATAGTAATTTATAGCAGAGATAATTCTGTGAAACAACACCTTATCGTAATACGAATTCTGTACAACCGAATCATAAACAATCTCACCATCATCATTCCGCCTTACACGATAGCACATTCTATCTTCATCGTATTCGTCAAGATGAACATAACATTTGCTTGATGCAGAAATAAACTGATTTTCAGCCAACTTCAGATAACACTTTACAATATCTTTAATATTTGTTTCTCCATACGACTTGAATTGTCCAATTACCTGTGGCGCAATCTTCTCGACATCTGACTTGTTATATAGTTTCATCTTAGATGTGTAGACTATATTACGCGGAGCAACTTTTGAGATGCGGTGTTTTATCTCTTTGAGAATTGCCGAAATATCCGATCCCGTAAACAATTTAACCCGAGGTCCAACAAAATCGTCACTACTCCAACCATAAGCATCTTCAATATCCTCTTGATATATATTCTTTTGTTGCTCACCTGAGGACTTTTTAACACGCGAATACTCTCCAAAATTAAGACTCTCCAATGCTCCGCTATTGACCTCATTCAATATCTTTAGCCAAAATTTCACATCTTCGAGTCGTTTGTCATAGACAGCACCCGGCATATTACGTTTCTCTTCCTCTCTAAGCAAGGACAACTTTTCGACATAACGACGGTTGGTCAGTGCAATCTGACTCGCAAATATATCTGCACACTCTGTGGCTGTAGGTAAAAATGAGAAAAATTTTCTATCAAATCTCTCCGAACGAAATAGTTCTGAAGGCAACATCGTAATATCGTTTGCCGTTGCAAAGACAAAACACGCAGCACGTTTCTCCTGCATCCAAGTCAGGAATTTGCCGAACATTCGACAACCGACTCCACTATCACCCTGATCACCCGACGACCCTGAGAATGCCTTTTCAATCTCATCTACCCACAAAACACAAGGCGACATTGCCTCGGCCATACTTAGTGCCTTAATCATATTATGCTCGGATTCTCCCTGAAACGATCCTCGCAGTGCACCCATATCTATGGATATCAATGGTAGTTCGAGTTTGCGTGCAGCACTCTTTGCCATTAATGACTTTCCAGAGCCAGGAATACCCGAAACCAATATTCCTTTCGGAATATCTTTGTGCATTCTCTCTGCCTGTCTGATATCTCTGAATATATCCTGATAATCGTCCAACCACTCTGCAATACGGTCGAGTCCACTCGCTTCGGTATCATTATCATCAGTGTTCTCCCACTTCAGACCGATACAGTTGCCAAGCATCTCTCGCTTGTCTACTCGTATTACGTCCAAAACCTTTTTCTCGTCACAAATCACTCCATAACCAATATACTCACGAATAAGCATTATCTTCACCAAACGAGCGATCTTTTGATTATTAAATCCTCGCATATTCACCACCATATTACGCAGCAACGATTCCGAAACCGAATCCGACGGCATATCGTTCTCTTCAAGAGTTTTGAATATACGGTACTCGATTTCGCGATCGCTTAAAGGCTCGGTTCTTACAATCTGAGTATATGGCTGCAACCACATCGGCAGCGACTCCTCGTTGGGTGTGTTTATAATTATCAACGAATTTCTCAGCACTTCACCGTTGGTCTTATAGGCACCACTCCACTTGTCATTGAACTTTTTTCTAATGCAAATCGTATTTACAATATCCCTGATGGTCGTCAACTCACGACTCTCATCCGAAAATCCATCAAGGGTATAAACCAACAAACTACGCGATACCAGACTCTCAAATTGTTTTGTTTCGGTGACTACACCCTCCATTTGTCCCTGTTCACAAGCCATCGTAAGATTCCAATAATAGTTATCCCGACAACCATAACTGCGACACAAAACACCATCAGTTGGTTCTGGTTCAGGATTCTCCATTCGAGGAATGATTGTTCCCTCACAACGGCTATCATAGACCAAACTATTAATCAAATCTCTATCCGGACTCGGAATATAGACAACAAGTGCTTGAGATAAATATGCCTCTTTTACCAACTGCAACAACTTGCCCAACTGGGTCGTATAAAAATCTGGTTCCTTCATTTATTTATACTATTTCTTTACAACCACACCGAGTATGATTACTCTGTTATATAAAAACGTCGGTCGGAGCACGCATCTACGGCTCCGACTGACTCGGGTATTCTAATTTCTGATTACTGCTCTCTGAACACTGCGAGCCTTCGCCGTCTGACTGATTAACGGAACTGACGACACTGATGCTACGATATCCGATGCAGTAACTCCACCAAAGAGATTCCTCACCCACTTGTAGAACTTTATTGCAACCTCTTTAATCTTAGGCCAAACCACTTCACGCAATGCCTCTTCTGTCGTATCAAACAGATCTCCTGCTGCATACAATACATATCCTATTGACATAATACCGGCCACAATGAGTGCCATCCCCACAAGCGACGAAAGCACAGATGCGGTTAACATTGCAAAAAATCCCACTCCCATAGCAGCCACAACGGCATCAACAATACCTGTTGCCACAATGAAAGTTGAAGCAATTACTCCGAACAACATCAACGTTGCCAATGCCACACCTCCGATAATCTTAATGATACGCACAGCCAACGATTGATCACATTTACCCGACCCCAAATCAACAATCACACGTTGTTCTTCGACACCGGCAGCAACTCCTACGGCAATCATCTCAGGAGTAGCCTTCTCTGCAGAGAATGTCGAATCCTGAATATCACCCTTAACAACAGCCACATAAGTTGCCATTGATTGGATCAGCTTCATTCGGATATCAGACTTCTGATCGTATACAATTCCCACAACCGTTTCAGGATCTTCAGCCGTCTGGTCAATCAATTCACGAATGCGATCAATTGTTCCAAGGCAGAAACTCGAATTCTGCAAAGTCTCATTTATAAGCTCTTTGACCGAATCAATATCCTCTTCAGAAACTTCTCCTGTTGTTTTGATGTACTTGTCCTTAATTTCAGCAAAGGAATGATAATGAGTAAGATTTTCCATTGAGAAGTTATCCGCCTCGATACTATGTAGCATAGATAATATATTAACCAGGACTTCATATTGTTCGATTAAAGATTTGTTTGATATTTGTTCAGTCTGCATTACACGTTCAATCATCTCCGAGTAATCGACCTCCTCCATCTTGAGTGCATCTGCAAGATTAGTGTTAAACGTAGTGATTCCGTTCTTAAGACGCGACACAATCTCCATTGCCTCGTCGTGAGTCACATCTGGAACACGACTCATATAATAGGCCGCCAAATTTGCTTCAAGACTCTTATCTTTATCTTCCAAATTTGAAAAATCGTTTACGTTTTGTTCGATCAGATGAATTTGCTCGTTTGTTAATTTTGTTTTCATAACTATTGAATTAAGGTTATTTTTTTGTTTTCTCATATTCATATAGTTGAATCGAGCCCCTATTCTATCATCTTTTCTATTATTTTTTTCAAAAAAAATTTCATCATCGTCTGCATCTACAGCAAAAATGCCCTGTGAATTACCATAGTCCGAGGGATCAATCATCTGACAAGCCATCATAACGGCTTCGCCTTCGTCTGCCGAGAGCAACTCATCTTTGACCTGAATCATCTGATCTGTCGGAAGTGAACTTTCGACAAATGCCTTGAATTTTTCATTATCAACAATTCCCATAACAATCTATTTTTTCACAAATCTTTTTACGTTTTTCACAATATTGCCCAGACAGAATGCCACCAATTTTCTCTGACAATCGACCGACAATGCACCTCCGAGTTCATCTATTGTCTGGCCTAAGGCTCCCTGCACATAAGGTATCATATATCCTCGCAACAATCGGTAGATTTTCTCATAAGAAAGATTTTCGACGACTATCTGTTTTAGTAATTCGCGTTCCCACTTTTTGAGTTGTCTGAATGCCACTTCAACAAGTTCACTACACTTTGAATTACCCACCTCAACATCATCACCTATTCTCTCTTCAAGCCATCTGACAATACATTTGATATAGTATTTACGGCTAAGACGTTCCAATACGTGACTCTTTTCAACGCTCACTGCATCCTGTCGTTTTTTGCGGATAATCTTCTCTCGCTGTTCATCGGACAATGCAAGATCCAACTCAATATCTTTATGATCTATACGATCCTCAAGTTCGTCGTACACCTCCAAACCCGACTTGTTCTCGTAGAACAACATATACAACAAATCTTGATCTCGTTCTTTCAAACTCAAGAATGCCTCCCGACACAGATCACGCTGCGACTCGTCGTAACGATGTGTCGAGTTTCCAGACTCAGCCTCGCCTCCAATTACCAACAATAATGTCTGGTAATCCATAAACACATTGTAGCGATTTACACCCACATCACTATCTTGCTTACTATGCCCTTGACGATCGATACGTGCAGCATCTCTACACTTCTTTCTAAAATGATTGACAATAATAGTGTTGGTATATGTTTTCAATGATGCAGGAGTCTTCTCCACATCAAACGGATCATATTTTGCCACCACTTCCCATTTGGGTTTTTTATCATCGCCCATCGGTGAACTCAACACCAAATAGACATCTGACATCAGAATCGAATCACTGCCTTCACGTCGTGCAAATGTAGCCGATGCATTTGAAATTATACTTGAACAGGTATTTGTCAAGTAATAGTTTACTGCCAACGGATTGTTATCAACGATTCTTCGTGACAACTCATAATTAGCCGGAAACTGTTTCTCTTCATTTTCGACCATTACAAACAAGTCGTTATCTGAGAACTGTTTCATTTCCACACGAGGTTTCATACATTTTTCGGTTGACAGCATATATCGGTACTCTTTTAATTAACACCCAACAAGTTAATGCAAATATATGATATTTTCATTCAAATCTACCCGTATCAAAGAACTTTTTTTGCAATGAAACAATCAGTTTTAGTCATTACCCATAACCCTATATTCTAAAATTATATCACATTTTTGAGATTTATTTTTCGATAAAGACAAAAAAACCGTCTGCATCTTCACAAACGGGCTTAAATATTTAGGGATTTTACGATTTATAAAAACAATAATTTTTTCTTCACGTAATGATTTTTACGTAATCAAATACCTCTTCTATTCTATCACCAAATATAGGACCACAACAAAGTTGAGACACATTCACACTTGGACTTTCCAAATTTGCCTCAACCAATATTGGTTCATCATTTTCGTCTACACCAATATCCCATCCTACCAATGCACACATCGGGATACGTGCGTGAGCATTCAATACAAACGATTTCACCTTTTCGAAATTCGGAACTTTACAATTCTCAAAATTAACTCCATTATATTCTGTGACAGTACCTTTATTCGAATATCCTATTTTATTGAGACATCCATTCTCATCGACTCAAATCATTGCTTTAATTCTCAATGCAATCTTATCATTTTTCAGTTTAGGTTCAGTTGTTATAATAAAAAAAGAGGTTCGCCCACAGACGAACCTCAAACCTTGCGGAAAGAGGGGGATTCGAACCCCCGGTAGCGGTTACCCACTACGACAGTTTAGCAAACTGTTGGTTTCAGCCACTCACCCATCTTTCCTCCGACTATATACCCTACCGGATTTCTCTTTCGGACGTGCAAAGGTAGTAATATTTTTTATCTTTGCAAAAAATTATCTAAAAAATAAATCGAGAACTAATTTCCTTATAGTCGTATACTCGGCTGATCACGTCTGCAAAGATCTCTGCCACTGACAATACGGTAAATTTCGATGTATCTTTATCTGCACGCAACGGAATGGTATCTGTTACCATAACTTCACACAATGCACTATTTGCGATGCGTTCATACGCAGGGCCTGACAATACGGGGTGAGTTACAGCTGCACGAACACTCTTAGCTCCACGTTCCATCATCATATCCGCAGCTTTGGTGATTGTTCCTGCAGTATCAATCATATCATCAAGAATAATGACATTTCGACCTTCAACTTCACCGATTGCTGTCATTTGACCAACTACATTTGCCTTTTCGCGTTGTTTATGACAGATAATCATCGGAGTTCCGAGATATTTGCTATACGCACTTGCACGTTTTGCACCTCCCATATCAGGAGCTGCCAACGACAAGTCCTCAATATTCAGACTCTTGATATACGGAACAAAGATGCCGCTTGCATACAAGTGATCAACCGGAATATCAAAGAATCCTTGAATTTGGTCTGCGTGCAAATCCATAGTCATCACACGGTCGGCACCTGCTGCATGCAACATATTGGCCACAAGTTTTGCACCGATTGACACACGCGGACGATCTTTGCGGTCTTGACGAGCCCATCCGAAATATGGAATTACAGCGATTACTCTATGTGCAGATGCACGATGAGCAGCATCAATCATCATCAACAACTCCATCAAGTTATCTGTCGGAGGGAATGTCGACTGAATCACGAATACCGTACACCCACGAATACTCTCATTGTACGCAGGCTGGAATTCGCCATCACTAAATTCCAATACGTCCGAATCACCGAGTGTTGTTCCATAACACTCTACGATTTTTTCTGCCAGATATCTCGAACCTCGTCCAGCAAAAAACTTAATCTTATGCAGTCCCATTATTTTGTTTATTATATTGCGTTTGCGTTAGTTTCAGTTATTCTTCTTTAGGCATTACCAGAGCGGCTATCAGATAAGCCAACAATCCTGTCCCATAGACTATCATTAATCCTATGACAATCAGTCGCATAATGGTTCGATCTACGCCCATATAATCTGCAAGACCGCCACATACGCCAAAGATTTTTCCATCTTTAACACGACAAAGTTTTTTTTCCATCGTTCTAAATTGGTTTTATTCTGATTATCTAAAAAGCTTTTATGGCACAAAGTTATTATTTTCCGCTTAATTTGCACCATTATTCAGCCTTTTTTTAACAAATAATGCATTTAACGGATCATTATGATTGAATTTCACATACACGATTCGACGAAATCGAGTACCGAATCCTTACCCATTTTCTTTTCTGAGGAGGTCAGAAACATTATCGGCAGTTCGTCCCAACTCTTTTTCAAGACACGACGATAGAGAGCAACACCCGACTCAACCTTGTTTTGTGAGAGTTTATCACATTTGGTAAACACGATTCCGAAAGGCACCGAGTTTTCACCTAAAAACTGAATAAATTCGAGATCAATCTTCTGAGGTTCAAGACGAGAATCTACCAACAGAAATAAGAATACCATTTGTTCTCGTTCGAGTATATATCGGGTAATCATTTCTGAGAAGCCCTTACGTTCATTTTTCGACACTCTAGCATAACCATACCCCGGCAAGTCAACCATATACCACTGTTCGTCTATCAAGAAATGGTTTATCAGACGGGTTTTACCAGGAGTTGCCGACACCTTTGCAAGACTTTTTTGATTGGTCAACATATTGATCAGAGATGATTTTCCCACATTAGACCGTCCGATGAATGCAAATTCTGGACGACCATCTTTCGGACACTGGTCAACAAACTGAC
This sequence comes from uncultured Rikenellaceae bacterium, assembly GCA_904501625.1. GTDB lineage: Bacteria > Bacteroidota > Bacteroidia > Bacteroidales > Rikenellaceae > CAJGBR01. The sequence continues at coordinate 5,960 of CAJGBR010000008.1, read as the reverse complement.
TACTACACTTAAATAATGCTGATTTTATATCCATTTTTATTCTGTTGGTTATGCAAATGTATTCAAAAATTACAACAATCAACACCATTTGTATCAAAAAAACTACTATCAACTAATCTCCCTAAGTATTCTGCAACAATATTTGCCTAAAGAAATGGTCTAAAACTAAAAAAGCGGTATTTGACATCTGTCATCTACCGCTTTTTTATTATGATTTTTAATCAAGGTTATTTCCAAGTTAGGGTATATGTAGCTGAGCCATAACTGTCCTTTGTCTTTATTTTTGAGATATAACCCTCTTTGTCAAATTCATATGTTATAGTTTCAGTTTCACCTAAATTATCTTCAGTCACTGTTGAACTTGTCGGTAATTGAGAAGTTCTCATTCCTGCAATTTCAGGATGAGCCATAAATAAAAGACAAAATTCACGATTGTCTTGTATCGTCATAGCAATTAAAGGGAAATAGCCTTTCTTGCAAGAATTTCCATATTTAAATGTAAGATCTTCTTTGTAACCATTTTCACTACGAGATATAGAGACAATCTTATCGCCATCCCAAGTGGCAGTTACTACATAATTAGATCCATATATTCCTTTGGCGAATCTGTTAGAACTATTGTATAAGAATGAATCACCATCATCACTATTTCTAACGAGTTGGTCGTTAAGGTTAAAGGTTAAGCTACTTCCACTTCCATCAATGCATTTAACTTTGATCGCATCATCACCCCACACAAATTGATAGTTCTCTGTACGTTTACCCCCATTATATTCTTCGTTGAAACCCGCTTGAACAAGTCTTCCTTGACTGTCATAGTTGAATGTATACGTTTCCGAAAAAGAATCAGAATAAGAACCTTCTTCTGACGTACCCGTACCAACAATTTTTACTATTTTCTTGCTACTAACAGCACTTCCACCTCCTTGAGGTTCATCTGTTGTTGGATCATCATCTTTACTACACGAAGTAAAGTTTACGCATAAAAGAATAGCAGCCAATGCCATTCCAACCAATTTAAATGTTTTCATTACTAATTGAATATGTGCCTCACAATTCCCAGATGAAAGCTGACAAAAAAGAAGGTGTGGGAACTTACTGCTTTATCCTTAGATTAGGCTTCTCGCATCGCCCTTAGAGTGGATAAAACAATAGCCCACACCAAAAGATATGCGAATAACCAATAATGATTTGTACATATCAATGATGTGGTGCTACTGCCAACCATCTTCACTCTAAAGAGAATTTTGCGAGAATTCAATCTAAGAAGATAATTTCAATAACACCTTGTTGTTAATATGTTATTCCTTGCCACAGTAGCGGCTCGGAATTGCTACAAAGTTAGCAAAATATTATAAAAGTGTTATTTTATTGGACGACAAAATTTTATTAACCATTATAAAAATGTTTCTATTTCACAAATATTGTCTTATAAATCAGACTATTAAACTGAAATTATAGAATCCATTTGGTTTGTGGGTTAAGTCTCGGTTTAACCTCAAGATTCCAGCAACTTGCATAAAGGAAAAAGCATCGACAATCATCAGATTATCAATGCTTTTACCAAGTCGGGGTGAGAAGATTCGAACTTCCGACCCCACGCCCCCCAGACGCGTACTCTAACCTGGCTGAGCTACACCCCGATTCCTCATTTTGCGGTGCAAAGGTATATAATTTTATTCATTATTCCGAACTTTCTTATATTTTTTTTGCATTTAATCATTTACGTGTTTACTGCGACAATTTTAACCTACACTCGATAATCTTAAAAAAATAAATCTAAAAATAGTACTAAACCAACCACTTAATAATGCAAAAGAGTTAATATAACAGACTAATCAATCAGAACAAAAATAAACTCTTATTTCTATTTAATCACGTGTTTAAACAGAGATATTTTTGTTATCTTTGTAGTATCTAAATTTTGCAGTTTATAATTACCCTTTTGACGATTATAAGATTTCATTGCCTATGGAGTGGTTAGCCGATTATGGTTATTTAGGAATTTTCATCGGTTCATTTTTAGCAGCAACACTCGTTCCGTTCAGTGCCGATTTGTTACTGCTCGGAATGCTATACGCCGGAGGCAATTTGATTACCACAATTACGATAGCGTCTCTGGGAAACTGGCTGGGCGGACTGACATCCTACTGGGTTGGTCGTGCGGGAAGCTGGAATATGATTGAACGATGGTTTCATATATCTCGAGAAAAACTCGAAAAACAACGTAGCAGAATCAACAGATGGCGTAGTTGGATTGCCCTACTAACTTGGTTACCGATTATAGGAGATGTATTTGCTGTGGGTCTTGGTTTCTATAAAATAAATTTCGGAATGAGTGCCTTACTGATGCTTATCGGAAAGACACTAAGGTTTATCGTCTACGGAATCATCTTTGTATATTTCAACGAGTGGTTGCAATAACAAAGGGTATCAGACAAATTTGCTAATACCCTTATATGTTATTGTATACAAAGGAAGAGATTAAAATTTCGATTCACGTCCCTCTTTGACCATCTGCAAATCGTGGTCGACCATTATCTCTACAAGTTTTTCGAATGGAGTACGACTCGGATTCCACCCCAGTAATCGCTGTGCCTTCGACGGATTACCAAGCAACTGTTCAACCTCTGTCGGGCGGAAATATCTAGGATCAACCTCTACGAGTATCCGTCCTGTTGCCTTATCAATACCTTTTTCTTCGACACCTTCACCCTGCCATTCCAATTCGATACCAGCTCTTCGAAACGCCAATGTGGTGAACTCTCGAACCGAATGGTATTGTCCTGTTGCAATGACAAAATCCTCAGGTGTCGGGTGTTGCAACATCAGCCACATACATTCAACATAATCACGAGCATACCCCCAATCACGCAATGCATTCATATTACCGAGATACAACTTGTCCTGCAATCCATTAACAATACGTGCAACCGCCAGCGTGATCTTTCTTGTCACGAATGTTTCGCCACGACGTTCACTCTCGTGATTAAACAAAATGCCGTTGACTGCAAACATTCCGTAAGCCTCACGGTAGTTCTTCGTAATCCAGAAACCATATTGTTTAGCAACTCCATACGGACTACGCGGATAAAACGGTGTTGTTTCACTCTGTGGCACCTCTTGCACTTGACCAAAAAGTTCAGAGGTCGAAGCCTGATAGATTTTAGTTTTCTGGTCGAGTCCCAATATTCTGACAGCCTCAAGCAGACGCAGCGTACCTACAGCATCAGTTTCAGCCGTATACTCAGGCACATCAAACGAAACCTTCACGTGACTCTGTGCCGCCAGATTATATATCTCATCAGGACGCACCTGCTGTATAATCCGAATCAAAGAACTCGAATCGGTCATATCGCCGTAGTGCAGCTCGATAACACGCTCTTTACGCATATCACGAACCCACTTTTCAAAGTACAGATGTTCAATTCGTCCTGTATTGAATGATGAACTGCGACGCATAATACCGTGCACTTCGTATCCTTTTTCAAGCAGAAATTCAGCCAAAAACGACCCGTCCTGACCCGTAATTCCCGTAATTAATGCCACTTTCTTCATAATACATTCTCAGTAATAACTCTGCAAAGATAACAATATTTTGTAGATTACATCACCACCGCAAACATTCTTTTTCACTACAGGAGTGATTGCATATCCGAATTTAGACATTTTTATTGATTTTTTTTGTTGTTAATCTACAAACAAATATGTAAATTTGCAGAGTTTTTGAATAGAATTTAATTTAAAATTTTTAAATGATCTGTTTTGTGCAGATCTCGCAAAACGAAAAATTATGGGACAAATTATTGGTATTCACGCACGTGAAATCCTCGACTCAAGAGGCAACCCTACGATCGAAGTTGAAGTAACAACTGCAAGCGGAGCAATCGGCCGCGCTGCTGTACCATCAGGTGCATCAACTGGCGAAAACGAAGCTCTCGAATTACGTGATGGTGACAAAGGTCGTTACCTCGGCAAAGGCGTTCTGAAAGCAGTGCAAAACGTAAACGAAGCTATCGCTCCGGAAATCGTTGGTATGGATGTTACAGATCAAGTTGCAATTGACCACGCAATGTTAGCTCTCGACGGAACTGCAACAAAAAGCAACCTCGGTGCTAATGCAATCTTAGGCGTTTCTTTGGCAGTTGCACGTGCTGCTGCAAACTTTATGGGTATGCCTTTGTATCGCTACATCGGTGGCACTAACGCAAAAGTATTGCCTGTTCCGATGATGAACATCATCAATGGCGGTTCACACTCTGATGCTCCGATCGCATTCCAGGAATTTATGATTCGCCCCGTAGGTGCACCATCATTCCGTGAAGGTTTGAGAATGGGTGCTGAAGTATTCCACGCATTGAAAAAAGTTCTGAAAAACCGCGGTCTCAGCACTGCAGTTGGTGATGAAGGTGGTTTTGCTCCTGCACTGAACGGAACAGAAGATGCTCTTGAATCTATTATCGAAGCAATCAAGGCAGCAGGTTACAAACCAGGTCGTAAATGTGAAGGTGGTGATGTTGCAATTGGTTTGGACTGTGCATCAAGCGAATTCTACGAAGACGGAAAATACAACTACAAAAAATTCGAAGGTGAAAACGGAGCAATCCGCTCATCTGCTGAACAAGTTGACTACCTCGAAAACCTCGTAAACAAATACCCTATCGACTCTATAGAAGATGGTATGTGCGAAAACGACTGGGAAGGTTGGCAAATGTTGACTCAACGTATCGGTGATCGTTGCCAATTGGTTGGTGATGACCTGTTTGTTACTAACGTTGAGTTCTTGAAGAAGGGTATCGAATTGGGTTGTGGTAACTCGATCCTCATCAAAGTTAACCAAATCGGTACTTTGACTGAAACTCTCGATGCTATCGAAATGGCTCACCGTGCAGGTTACACTTCAGTTACATCACACCGTTCAGGCGAAACTGAAGATTCAACTATCGCTGACATCGCAGTTGCTACAAACTCTGGTCAAATCAAAACAGGTTCACTCAGCCGTTCAGACCGTATGGCTAAGTACAACCAATTGCTCAGAATCGAAGAAGAACTCGGCGATACAGCAATCTACGGTTACCAAAAGATTTATCGCAAATAGTTGCAATTGTAATTAACTAAAAAAAAGATGCTTGATAAATTGGGTGGTCAAGCATCTTTTTTTATTTTGTATTGCAGATTAGAACGAGGGAACTCCGTCGGCGAGTTCGTTTAGATATTTTGTCAATTTTTCATTGGCACCGCATGTGTGTTCGTATGTATAAACTTTATACAGAGCATTTTCATATTTTTTATTACGTCCAATTACGATTACCCTGAAGTTATTTACTCCACTCCAAATCTTCACCGAACCGTCAGCTCTTTTTTGTGAATATTCACTTTATACAGTGTTGTTTTCCCAACATTTTCAATTTCAATGCATTCTATTTGACTATTGTCAAATAGAAATTTCACGCGAGTTGAATTTCCCTTTTTAATAATGCGGCGTTCAAATTTTACTATAATAAGGTGATTTTCACCAACTTGATTCAGAGTCAATTCGTCAAATGCCATAGTTTGATATTTGAGAATATCTTATGTTTTTTCTGGTGGTTGGACACCGGATTCTTTCATATACATTATTAAATGTTAATAATATTTCCGTAAAGTACAAAAAAAGAGGAGAATCAGATTTGATTCTCCTCTCATAACTTTCACTCTATCGAGTTCAATCACTACAAAGCGTTCACGTGAACTTGCAAACCGCTCTTCAAGTTAGCAGCTTTATTCTTGTGAATGATATTCTTTTTAGCGAGTTTATCAAGCATTGAAGCAACCTTCGGAAGCAACTTAGCAGCAGCGTCCTTATCTGTCGTATTACGCAAAGCTTTCATTACATTACGAGCAGTCTTGTGGTAATATTTGTTACTCAAGCGTTTAGTTTCCGTCTGACGGATTCGCTTTTTAGATGACTTGTGATTTGC
>CAJGBR010000007.1 GCA_904501625.1 uncultured Rikenellaceae bacterium | reverse complement strand
GAGGGAATACACAAATTAAAATCAGGTATGGAGATCATTCCCGAACAATACTCAACCTTAAAAAATCAACAAAATGAAAAATAATTTTTTTGTTCGGCGTCCCATATTTGCAATGGTGATAGCCATTGTCATCGTGATTCTCGGAGTCATTTCTATAATAGATCTACCCGTAGAACAATATCCAGACATTACTCCACCTATGGTACAGGTCAACGCCACCTATCAGGGTGCTGATGCACTGAGTGTCGAAGAGTCGGTTGCTACTCCGATTGAAGAAGCCGTAAATGGTGTCAGCGATATGATTTATATGATGTCGACCAATTCGTCAAACGGCGAAATGTCATTGGCAGTAAGTTTTAAAGTCGGTTCGAATCCCAACCTAAACACAATTTTCACACAGAATAGGGTCTCAACGGCAACACCTGAACTGCCACCAATCGTTGCAACTCAAGGTGTCACCACTACAAAAACTCAGACAAGTTTCATACTTGTAATGTCGTTGTACTCTGATGATTCATTCGATGAGACATTCATTTCAAACTATGCGATGATAAATCTTCAGGACCAACTTAAACGAATCAATGGTGTAGGTCAAGTTGAGGTACTGGGGGCAGGTGAATACGCAATGAGAATATGGGTCAAGCCAGACAAACTCGACTACCTCAACGTTTCGATTGACGAGATAGAGAGAGCCATAAACTCTCAGAGTCAAATTGTTCCCGGAGGCCAACTCGGAGCCCAGCCCGCACCAAAAGACACTGAATTTACCTACACGATTCTAATGCCCGGACAATACAATACGGCCGAAGAGTTTGCCGATATCATTATACGCACAAATCCAGACGGATCGCTGCTGAGACTCGGAGACGTAGCTCGTGTCGAACTCGGAGCCCAAACCTATAACATCTACTCCCGATATAACAATTCACCCTCAGTAATAATTCCCATATACCTTGCACCCGGCTACAATGCCGTAGAGGTTGGTCAGAAAGTTAAAGCAACAATGAGTCAACTTTCCGAAAAATTTCCAGAAGGGCTCAAATATGATTTTATTGTCGATACGACAAAGACGATTCTTACAGGTATAGAAGAGATTATTCTGACATTGTTATTTGCACTTATACTTGTAATTCTGGTAATATATTTTTTCATTCAGGATTTCCGAGCAACGCTTGTTCCGATCATTGCTATTCCCGTATCTCTTATCGGGACTTTTATGCTGTTTCCGATATTCGGTTTTTCGATTAACGTATTTTCAATGTTAGCTCTGGTACTTGCCATTGGACTCGTAGTCGACGATGCCATTGTCGTGGTAGAGGCTGTACAGGTTAACATATCAAAAGGTATGTCGCCCCGAGCAGCAACGATTATGGCAATGCGCACAGTTGCCTCACCCATCATTGCCACTACCGTCGTATTGATTGCAGTATTTCTACCCGTAGGTTTAATGCCTGGAGCTGCAGGAAAACTATATCAACAGTTTGCTCTGACCATTGCTTTTTCGGTCACATTGTCAAGTATCAATGCGCTGACATTGAGTCCTGCCTTATGTGCAATTCTGATGCGTAAGAACCCCGATAAAAAGTCATCAAAAGCGAACAAACTATTCGGCAAATTTAACCGATGGTTTGACCGTTCTGTTGATAAGTATCTCGACAAGAACCGCATAATAATTCGACATTCGGCTCGCACATTCATATTCATAGCAATCATTGCCATAGCTGCAGCAGCCATTCTCAAATTTCTGCCTGGAGGATTTCTTCCGAACGAAGACCAGGGATATCTACTTGCCAACATCGAGCTTCCACCGGCTGCATCGCTACAACGTACCGAACAAGCCATCGACCAAATTATTGAATTACTCGAAGAAAATCCTGACATTCAGTCAATTTCGGGCGTAGCTGGTTACAGCATTCTGTCAAGCAGTCAGTCTACAAATACGGGAGTTTTATTCATCTCGCTGAAAGATTATTCCCAACGCCAATACTCCTCCGATGAACTCTGCCAGATGATTAACGAACAGATGTTCTCGGCAATCAATTCTGCTCAGGTTTATGTATTTGGACCACCTTCAATTCCGGGACTTGGCCCAGGTTCGGGATTCACGATGATGATACAAGACCGAGGTGGCAATTCACCTCAATATCTTGCCGAAAACTGTAGCCGTTTTGTCGAGGCCGCACGACTACGACCTGAGATTCAAACTATCAATCAAACCTTCTCGGCAAATGTTCCACAACGTGCCATCAGCATTAACAATGAGATGGTACTGAAGACGGGGGTAGATTTGAATGAGGTACACAATGTTCTCAGCAGCTTTCTCGGCGGCAACTATGTCAATACGTTCAATCGATTCGGAAAGTTGTATCAGATTTACCTTCAGGCAGAATCTGACTATCGACAACGCGAAAATCAACTTGATCTCTATTTTGTATCCAACAAACGAGGCGAGACCTTTCCCCTATCGACATTCATCGAGCTGAGAGATACAACAGGACCACAATACACCAATCGGTTCAATCTTTATCGTGCAGCTCAGGTCACAGGTCTACCGGCTAAAGGCTACTCATCGGCACAATGCAATCAAGCACTCATAGAGGTAGCCGACTCGATTCTACCCAATGATATGGGTTACGCTTGGAGCAATATGTCCTATCAAGAGGTCAATACCAGTGGCGAGGGATTAATTTTTCTGTATGCCATCATATTCGTATTCCTGATTTTGGCAGCTCTGTACGAGAGTTGGACTTTGCCATTTGCCGTAATTGTAGGTATTCCGTTTGCCATCTTCGGAGCAATGCTGTTTCTTGCAATGGGTTATTTGATAAATCCGAAATACATCAACGACATTTTTCTTCAGGTATCACTGATAATGCTCATCGGACTCGCCGCCAAAAATGCAATCCTGATCATCGAATATGCAAAGATGTTGTTTGATCAAGGAATGTCACTGAAAGATGCAGCTCTTGAGAGTGCACGACTGCGTATACGGCCCATTATAATGACCTCTTTGGCATTTATACTCGGAGTAATTCCTCTGATTTTTGCTACGGGAGCCAATGCCACAGCCCGAAACGAAATGGGACTCGCCCTATTCGGAGGTATGTTGATTACCACAATAATTGCACTATTCACCTATCCTGCCATTTTCGTTGCAATAGGTCGTTGGTTCAAATATGACAAAATACGAGAATCTGAAAAATTAATCGCACAGGAAGATTCTCAAATTCTCGAATCACTAAATAAATCTTAAAATGAGACATCTTATTACCATATCTTTAGTTATTGTCATACTTCACGGTTGTATGGTCGGACCAAAATTTCGGGATACTCAAATCGAAATGCCGTTATCTTTCAGCAGGGCGACTCACCCATCCGATTCGAATGAAGTTCTCTGTTGGTGGACAATCTTTCCCGACTCGGTACTCCATCAGCTCATTCTGAAAGCACTTGATCATAATCGTTCTGTCGCAATTGCAGCCTCAAGAGTTGAAGAGGCACGTCTAGCATTAAGTGCGGCCAAATCAAATCTTGCTCCTAGTGTCGGGTTTGTAGCCTCTGCCAAATATGGCAATCTTTCAGCCAATGCAATAAAACCGCCAGAAGCGATTCAGATCTACTCGATGCCGTTGAGCATAAATTGGGAATTGGACATTTTCGGCAAACTCAGACGTGCCAATGAAAAGGCCCGCTACGAACTGCTTGCAAGCGAATATGGACTTCGTGCCATTAGGTTGTCTCTTATTGCAGAGGTTGCACACGGATATTTCTCGCTACTTGAGTATAAACGTTCGCTGGCAATTGCCCAAAGCACACTCTCAACACGAACTACATCGTACAATCTTATGCTTGAGAGTTTTAATCTCGGAGCAATCTCTGAACTCGAACTGCAACAAGCTGCCACACAACGTGCCGTTGTGGCAACAGCAGTTCCAAAGTACCGACTCGCTATAACACAAGCTATTCACGCTCTGTCTGTTTTGACCGGACAATGGGCAACCGACTCGCTTACAACGGGACTTCCACTGAGTCTTCAATCCATTCCCGATGAGATTCCGATGGGACTTCCCTCACAACTACTCGAACGTCGCCCAGACATTATGCAGCAATGGGCACTGCTCGGAGCCGCAAACGCAAAAATTGGTATGACACAAGCTGCACGACTTCCCTCAATTACATTGACAGGACAAGGAGGCTTGTTCAACCAGAAGATTTCAGAGCTACTCAAGGATAAATCCTTTATGTGGTCGACATTGGGTGAAATTACACAACCTGTACTCCGATTCGGATTTCTGCGACGTCAGGTTCAGATTGCCAAACAACAATATCAGCAACAACTGATGCAATACGAACAGACAGTCCTGGAAGCCTATTCAGAGGTCAAAGATGCAATCGAACAAATTAATAGTTATAAAGAGCAATACATATCCAACTCTGAAATTGTTGCCGCAGCAAGAATAACAACCTATCTCTCGCATAAACGCTATGCCAGCGGATTTACGAATTATCTTGAAGTACTCGATTCGGAGAGGGACTTGTTTGATGCCGAACTCGATTTATCAGCTGCGATGAGCAAATGGCTCAATGCTTATGTATCCCTATATAAAGCGTTGGGCGGAGGCTGGATTACTCCGCCACCGCCCAACAATAACAGCAATTCTGCTCCGAATTAATTTTTGACCAAAGTTTTTGCTCTTTCCAAAGCTATATTGATATGGCTACAAATATTTTCATTACCGAGCAATTGTGGGAACCCTGCACGTTCAAGAGTCTTCTGCACATCAGAATTTACTCCGGAAAGTACAACGTGTATTCCATCACGTCGCGAGGTCAGACACAACGACTCAAGGTTATGAATACCTGTCGAGTCAATAAATGGAACACGTCTCATTCGGATAATTCGCACCTTCACTTTACCCGAACGCATCTGACTCATCACCTCTTCGAAACGGTTTGCAATACCGAAGAAGTATGGACCATCAATCTCATAAACCTCAACGCCTTCTGGAATCAGCAATGTTTCATCTGACTTGATTGTCACATCAGTCTCCTTACTCGGATCAATCTCATTCTTAAATGAACGGATAACGGTCGATTCGCTTGCACGCTTCAAGAATGAAACAGCAGCCATCAAAAGACCGATTTCGATTGCGATTGTCAGGTCAAATATAACAGTCAACAGGAATGTTGCAATCAGAATGGCAAAGTCGAGTTTGGGGTTACGCCACAATGCGACAAAACTACGCCAACCACTCATATTGTACGCAACAACAATCAACACTGCTGCAAGTGTCGGCATAGGAATCAGCTCGACATAACGACCAAGTATCAACAGCACTAACAACAATACTACAGCGTGAATCAAACCTGCCACCGGAGTACGACCACCATTGTTGATATTAGCCATTGTACGTGCGATTGCACCTGTACACGGAATACCACCAAAGAAGGGAACCACAACGTTGGCAATACCTTGCCCGATCAATTCTGTATTTGAGTTGTGTTTTACACCAATTGCACCGTCAGCCACCATTGCCGACAACAACGATTCGATTGCACAGAGGATCGCAATTGAGAACGCAACGGGCAGAAGGGTTCTGATCATTGACAATATACCCTCTTCAGGCACCGAGAATCTCGAAAGATCAGGAGTCGGAAATCCTGTAGGCAATGTATATAAATCACCAATTGTTACAACTGAAGTTACACCTGCATAGTGATTCAACAACATACTGATTGGAGTCATCACCAAGATTGCAGCCAATGCACCCGGCACCTTTTTTGAAATCTTCGGAGTCAGGAAAATAATCAACAGACTCACAAGACCAATCATTGTACTCCAGATATCAATATTTTTAAAATTACTGATATAACAACCCCATTTTTCAATAAATCCGGCAGGAACCTCCTTAATGCCCAAACCGAAGAAATCGTTCATCTGAGTTGAAAAGATTGTCAATGCAATACCTCCCGTAAAACCGATGATTACCGGATAGGGCACAAATTTGATAATACCGCCGAGTTTATACACACCCATAAGTATCAACATAATACCTGCCATAACCGTAGCAACGACAAGTCCTGCTATACCAAATTGTTGTATAACACCGTAAATGATAATAATGAAAGCACCGGTCGGTCCACCGATTTGGACATCGGATCCACCGAATGCCGAGATCAAAAAACCTCCGATAATTGCAGTTACCAGCCCTTCGAATGGTCCTACGCCCGAAGCGATTCCGAATGCGATAGCCAAAGGTATCGCTACGATTCCGACAATGATTCCGGCCATCAAGTCAGCCGAAAACTTGCGGCGATTGTAATCTTTCAGCGTATTAAAAAGCTTTGGCTGAAATGCCGTAAATTGCAGTTTCACAATAAATTAGATTATTTTTAACAATAAAAATGACGTGCAAAGGTATACATTTTTTGTCAAAAATATTCTAATCTATCCAAAATATTATCGATTATGGCAACTCGACACGTTCGACTTCTATGCCGATTCTACGCAACAGATCTATTCCGTCGGTCGAGTGATAAGGGTCGCAATAAACAACACGTCTAATGCCCGATTGGATAATCAGTTTGGCACATTCAAGACAAGGCGAAGCCGTAACATAGAGTGTTGCACCTTCGCTGCTCTGATTTGATTTTGCCACTTTGGTTATCGCATTGGCTTCTGCGTGCAAAACATATGGTTTAGTCTTTCCAGACTCATCTTCGCAAACATTCTCGAATCCACAAGGTGTTCCATTATATCCGTCCGAGATAATCATCTTATCACGAACAATTAATGCTCCGACTTGACGTCTGACACAATATGAATTCTCTGCCCATATCTTGGCCATTCTAAGATAACGTACATCAAGTTGCAACTGTTTGTCTTCGTAGTATCCCATAGCTCTCTTTATTTTATGTATATTTCGAGCAAACGTCCCTCACCCTTTATCAACACCTCATCAATATTTGCCGGCACTAACAATGTTTCACCTGCTTTAAGTTTTTCGACACCCCGATCGGTTTCGAGAGTCACACTACCCTCAACACACATATACACCATAAACGAATCTATCTGAATGGAAGTCCGCTTCATAACTCTCTGCACATTCAGCAGATTTATCGTAAAATGTCTGCACGATTTCACCTCGGTTGTGCAGTCCGAATCAGGATTCGGACGTATTATTTCAGGTTCTGTTTTCGAGAAATCAATAACATCGAGTGCAAGATCTGTGTGCAATTCACGTTCATTGCCCTGCTCATCCACACGATTCCAATCAAATATACGGTAGGTTACATCGCTTGTCTGTTGAATTTCGGCGACAATAATACCCTCACCCAATGCGTGAACTGTTCCCGCTGGAATGAAATAAGCCTCACCCTTCTGCACAGGAACCTTTCGCAGCATTGTCTCAATGCTGCCATTTTCTAGATGTTCGAGATACTCCTCTTTGGTATAGTGTCTATTGAAACCCCAATATATACAAGCACCCTCGGCAGCATCAATCACATACCAGAGTTCATTCTTTCCATAGGCGTAGTGACGTTCCATTGCCACCTTATCGTCAGGGTGGACCTGCACAGACAGTCGCTGTTGAGCATCTAAGAACTTTATCAACAGAGGAAATTCTTCACCGAATCGTTCATATACGGCATCACCCACGAGATCACCCATATAAACCTCAATCAGTTCGTTTATATTATTTCCTTTGAGATTTCCATTTCGCACACGCGACACATTATCCTCAACCGAAGATATTTCCCAACTCTCACCGATTAATTTATTTTCGGGCAATCGTTTCCCGAATTGACTCAAATTGCGACCACCCCACAGGCGTTCTTTCAGTATTGGTGTAAATTTCAATGGATACATAACGACGCAACTCCTCCATCTATAATTGAACTCTCGGCAAAGGTAACAACATTTTAAATATAGTGCAACAGACTCAGTCTAAAGATTGCATACCCGTAGAGGCAATTGACCTCAACCGTTGCATATCCCACGGTGGAACCTCCTTGAAAAAATAATACAACGGGTCGACCTGCACATCATTAAACAACACCTCGTAGTGCAAATGCGGGACAAACGACAACCCTGAGTTGCCTGTCAATCCAATAATATCACCTTGTCTGACTCGTTGTCCACGTTTGACCGACGCACGACTCAGATGTCCGTAGAATGTTTTATATCCACTCTTTCCGTGAGTAATCGTGACCGAAATGCCTGATGATGCACCCTTACGCGAATTTACAGCAGAAACCGTTCCGTCTGCAGTAGCATACACTCTGGTACCCTCAGAAGCCATAAAATCCACACCGCGATGCATTGTTATACTCTTATAGAAGGGTTGGATTCTCATTCCGTAAGAGGTCGATAACAATGTATAGTTTTTATTTGTAATAGGCTGAATCTTAGGAATATAATTAACTACATCGCTATGTAGAATCGAATCTGACAGCAACATCAATTTCTTTTCAAGGTCATTGAAACGTGTTTCAAAATCTGACAGTTTCAATGTAAAGAAATCATTCAACCGTATATTCGACACTTTCAATAGTGAATCTTTCAATGATTCGTCACGCTGAGTCATCACCTCACTTAATGGTTCTGCCTCAAACAACGAGATATACACATTTCGGTCACGCGATTCGAGATTAGCGATGATTCGATTGATCGTATCATAACGAGACTTGAGTTTTTCGTATTGCTGTTCGAGTACCTGAGTATCCTCCTTTAGTTGCGACTCGAAGGGTGTATCCAAAAACGAATAAAACAAAATGTAATAGACCACAGCAATACCACACCACGTCAACAGGCGAATCACGAGATTCAGAATTTTTTGACGCAGCGACACAGGATGCGGAATATTTCGTTTATTGTTTGTCATTACATTTCATAAGTTGTAGTTCGAGCCTGATCAATAATTTTCTGCATCTCTTCATCGGTCATATCACGACGCAGAAAATTAATCGGGTCGAGATGTTTACCCAGATATATCACTTCATAGTGTAGGTGTGGTCCAGTAGATCTACCGGTATTCCCGAGTTCTCCAATTTTTTCGCCACGTTTCACATATTGCCCAGCCACTACCGTAATTTTGCTCAGGTGTGCATATCGTGTCTGATAACCGAATCCGTGATTTATCAGCACCTGTTTTCCGTAACCGGCTTTCACTCCCGTAGAAACATCAATTCGACCATTACCCGTAGCATAAATAGGCACTCCACGTTTACCCCCTAAGTCGATTCCTTTGTGCATTAAATATCGCTTGTATATAGGGTGACGACGCATTCCGAATGCCCCAATATGAGGTTTGACTTCGCTTCGATTGACAGGCCAGATTGCAGGCACACTCTCTGCCATCAGTTCCTTATCCTTAGCGAGTTCCTGCAATTGATCCATAGAGACTGACTGGCCATATACCAGCCTCGACAGCAGATCGACTTTCAACCAGGTCTGAGTTATCATAGATGAATATCTATCCGACTGCCATTCGGCATACTTTTCATCAGAATATGGCATAAAAAGTTCAGCACGAGAAAATGTATCTACAGCAAATACGACTCTGTAAACTTGTTTGTCACGAGTAGACATTTTATCAAGTCGGGCAAACGATTCGTTAATTTTTTCATTGAGTTGAATATAATCACCCATTAGTTTTTCGTTATTTCGTTTGATACTGGCCATCTTGGGAGTATAAAAGAAAAACGAAAAGACAAAATTGGCAACTAATGCAAGTATAAAGGCGATTAACAAGTTTCGACAAACCAGATACAACCTGATGCGCACAGGTATAACAATCTCTTCATAAGAGAGTGTTTTCGGATTAAATTTGTATCGTTTTTTTGTCATTTTTAAAATATCGTCCTTAAAGATTGCAAAATTAGGTAATTTTATGTAATTTTACAACTCATATTTGACATATTTGTAATAACGAAAATCAACTTAAATTATTTGATATCAAGATATGAATTCGAACAAAATCAGAGAAATATTTCTCGAATTCTTCAGAGAAAAGAACCATCAAATTGTTCAATCGGCGCCAATGGTCGTGAAGGGGGACCCTACTCTTATGTTCACAAATGCCGGAATGAATCAGTTCAAAGATATATTTTTGGGCAATGCACCGACCCAATGGCCACGTGCTGCCGACTCACAGAAATGTCTGAGAGTATCAGGAAAGCATAACGACCTTGATGAAGTCGGTCACGACACCTACCACCATACAATGTTCGAAATGTTGGGCAACTGGTCTTTCGGAGATTACTTCAAAAAAGAGGCTATTGATTTTGCTTGGGAATTACTCATAGGACGTTTCGGACTCCCTGCAGACCGCATCTACGCAACTATTTTCGAAGGCTCTCAAGAGGAGGGCATTGATCGCGACAACGAAGCTCTCGAAACGTGGAAAAAATATCTTCCAGAAGACCATATCCTCTTGGGTAACAAAAAAGATAATTTCTGGGAAATGGGCGAAACCGGTCCGTGCGGTCCGTGTAGCGAAATTCACTTTGACTTGAGAGATGAAAGTGAACGTCAACAGACCCCTGGTTCAGAGATGGTCAACAAGGGACACCACCTCGTAATCGAAATCTGGAACCTCGTATTTATGCAGTTCAATCGCAAGGCAAATGGCTCACTCGAACCACTGCCAAACCGCCACGTAGATACGGGTATGGGATTTGAACGTCTGTGTATGGTGTTGCAAAACAAAAAGAGCAACTATGACACAGATGTATTCCAACCTCTGATTCAACGTATCGCACAAATGGCCAACAAACCTTACGGAGTCAATCAAACTGACGACATCGCAATGCGTGTAGTTGCAGACCACTTGCGTGCAATATCATTCTCGATTGCCGATGGACAATTACCATCAAATGTCAAAGCTGGCTATGTAATCCGCCGCATTTTAAGACGTGCCGTAAGATATGGTTACACTTATCTCGGATTCAACGAACCGTTTATCTGTAAACTCGTACCGACACTTGTCGAGCAGATGGGACACCAATACCCCGAACTTAAAGCACAACAAACTCTCATTGAACGTGTAATCTACGAAGAGGAGACATCTTTCCTGAGAACTCTCTCCACAGGACTGAATCTGCTTGACGGCGTAATGGAACGTTGCACCAACAAGACAATCTCTGGCGATGATGCATTCTTGCTTTACGACACATACGGATTCCCGATTGACCTTACAGAACTGATTGCTCGTGAACACAATCTGAACGTAGACATTGAAGGTTTCACTCACAATCTCGAAGGTCAAAAAGCTCGATCAAGAAATGCAGCTGCCCAGCAAACCGATGATTGGGTTGAACTTATTTCAATCACAGAGAGTCAATTCGTAGGTTACGATTCCTTGGAATGTGACGCTCAGATTGCACGCTATCGCAAAGTTACGGCAAAAGGCAAAACTACATACCAAATCGTACTCGACCAAACTCCGTTCTATGGCAACTCAGGTGGACAAGTCGGAGATACGGGCTATCTTGAATGTGAAGGCGAACGTATCGAAGTTATAGATACATTGAAGGAGAATGGACTGATTATGCCAATTCTGAAACAATTACCCCAAGATGTACATTCGGCAGTCAGAGCAGTGGTTAATCCGACCAGTCGTGAAGCCTCAGCGTGCAACCACTCGGCAACACACTTGATGCACTATGCTCTGCGTGAAGTGCTCGGTTCGCACGTCGAACAAAAAGGATCACAGGTTACACCACAAGGTTTACGTTTTGACTTCTCACACTTCCAAAAGGTTACACCCGAGCAAATTCGTCAGGTCGAGCATATCGTAAATAGAATGATTCGTAAAAATCTTCAACTTGACGAAATCAGAGAATGTCCGATTGAAGAGGCATCAAAGATGGGTGCAATGATGTTGTTCGGTGAAAAATATGGCACCAAAGTTCGCGTAGTGAAATTTGGTAACAGCATCGAATTCTGTGGAGGAACACACGTTGCAGCAACAGGCCAAATCGGAATGTTCAAGATTCTCTCAGAGAGTGCGATCTCGGCAGGTGTTCGCCGAATAGAGGCAATTACGGGTGAAAAATGCGAGGAATTCTTCGACAAACTCGGAGATACGATTGTTGACATTCAGACATTCCTGGGCAACTCGGCAATCATTCCTACAATAAAAAAGATGATTGAAACAAACGAATCGCTGAACAAACAGATTACAGAATTTAAACAGGCAAAAATCAACGAGTGTATTGAAGAGCTCTCAAAGAGAATTGATCCTGCAGCAAAAGAGGTTATCATTGCTAAACAAATCAATCTTATGCCTGACGTGATTAAAGATATTACATACGGACTTCGTTCAAAATTCCGTAACATTATCCTTGTAATCGGCAGCCAAAATGAAGATAAGGCATCGTTGACCATTATGCTCGGAGATGACATTGTTGCTCGCGGAGCAAATGCCTCAAAAACAATCCGCGAAGCAGCACGACTAATTGAAGGTGGCGGCGGCGGTCAACCGTTCTTCGCTACAGCAGGCGGCAAAAAACCTCAAGGCATTGAAGATGCTATTATCAAAGCAAGAGATTTAATTCTCGAATCAATTAAATAGTTATGGTGTATTTATTGCACCTAGCTCAACAATAAAAATACAAAAAACAAAATATGGGAAAGAAAGTCGTTTTAATAATCCTCGACGGATGGGGAGAGGGTGATCACAGTGTAAGAGATGTCGTATATTCTGCACAACCAAAATTTATGCAGAATCTTCAACGCCAATGGCCAACCGCACATCTTATGACTTGCGGAGAATATGTTGGATTGCCAGACGGACAAATGGGTAATTCTGAGGTTGGACACCTGAATATAGGCGCCGGCAGAATCATCTATCAAGACCTCGTGAAAATCAATAAAGCCATCGAAGATAATACCATCAGCAATAATAACATCTTGACAGATGCTCTCAATTATGCTAAAGACAATAACAAAAAAGTTCACTTCCTGGGGCTCTTATCAGACGGTGGTGTACACTCTATGATATCACACCTGTATAAATTGTGTGATATGACCGACCAATATGGTCTGGATAAGGTATTTGTTCACGCCCTGATGGACGGACGTGACACCGACCCCAAAAGCGGACTCGGATATATGCAATCTCTCGTAGAAAAATTGTCAACATCGAAGGTTCGTCTTGCCTCAATCTGTGGTCGTTACTACACAATGGATCGCGACAAACGCTGGGAACGTGTTAAAGAAGGTTATGATTTGCTGGTTAATGGCATCGGACAAAAGGCTACAAATCCAATCAAAGCAATTGAAGAGTCATACTCACAAGGCATTACAGACGAATTCATCAAACCAATCGCAATGGTTGATGAAAATCAAAATCCTCTGGCTACAATCTCCGAAGGCGATGTTGTCATCTGTTATAATTTCCGAACAGACCGTCTGCGTGAAATCACAACAGTGCTGACCCAAAAAGATATGCCTGAATTCGGTATGAAAACAATGCCGCTCTACTATCTTACAATGACAAGATACGACGACTCATTCCGTAATGTAAAAGTCATCTTCGACAAAGAAAATCTGCAAAATACTCTGGGTGAAATCATTGCCCGTAACAATATGCGTCAGATCCGCATCGCTGAAACAGAAAAATATGCACACGTCACATTCTTCTTTAACGGCGGTCGCGAAGAGCCATTTGTCGGTGAAGAACGCATCTTGATTGCCTCACCAAAGGTCGCGACCTATGACCTCAAACCAGAAATGAGTGCCTATGAGGTAACAGATGCAATTGTCGAAAAGCTCAAACTTGCAGAGACTGATTTCGTATGTCTAAACTTTGCAAATGGCGATATGGTCGGTCATACAGGAGTCTACGAAGCAATCCAATCTGCAGTCAAAGCTGTGGATAGTTGCGTTGAAAAAGTTGTGACTGCAGCAAAAGAAAACGGCTATGACATATTGATTACTGCCGACCACGGGAATGCTGATTACGCACAAAACCCAGATGGTTCACCAAATACTGCACACTCACTGAATCCAGTTCCGTTTATTGTTGTTTCGGACGATGTAGCTTCAGTAAAAGATGGAGTGCTGGCCGATATTGCACCAACAGTCCTGACTCTGATGGGAATAAAACAACCAAAAGATATGACAGGACACTCATTGATTACTCTAAAATAAGACACATCCGACTATAAAAAGGAAGACAACTCCCAAAAAGAGTTGTCTTTTTTATGCTATTTACCTAAATCAGACATAATTTCACAGCAATATTTATGGCTTTTAAAATAATATTCATATCTTTGCATTATATTTTCGGATAATTATAAACTTTTCCTTAATGCAAATGAAAAAGTATTGTTTGCTTTTGTTGGGTTTATTGGTTTGCGTTGGCAAGGTGTATTCTCAGAAGAATGAATACCACGAGTTCCGTGTAATCTTTAAAGTCAACAGAATTAACATTGAAAGGTCGTTTGCCCGTAACGATCAACGGATGCAGGAGATTGTCGATTTCCTCAAAGAACTCAATGAGGATAAATCTATGCAAATAGTAGGAGTAAATTTCTGTGGTGCAGCATCACCAGAAGGTAGTGATAAATTGAATCGTTGGTTGGCAAAAAATCGTCTGCAAGCCTTAGAAAAAATCATCCGTCGCGGAGTTGATATTCCAGATAGCATCATAACACGCAACGATAGTTACATTCCTTGGAACTATTTGAAAACTCAAATTGAGAAATCAGACCTTTACTACAAAGATGAAGTTCTGGCAATTTTGCAAGAGGATTCAGTACAGGTCAAGTATCACGGAGGTACTCAGGACCGCCGTATCATCAGACTGAAGGGACTCGAAAACGGAAAAATTTGGAAGGATTTATTCAAACGATTCTTTACCGAGATGCGTAATGCATACGCTATCATCACAATTCGTCGTATCAAAATTGAGCCTATCGCAGGATTTACCTTACCTGATTTAGTTAATATGCCGATGGTTATGAAACCTTGCGATTATACTCCCCAATGGCAGGAACCTACATCACCGACAGTTTGGACTCCGAAATTGTACCTGAAGACCAATGCTCTGGCCTTGGGTATGGCAATCTCTAATATCGGTGTGGAAGCCGATTTGGGAAAACACGTTTCTGTAACATTGCCTATTTATTATTCAGCTTGGAACTATTTCAAATCAACAATAAAATTCCGCACTTTGGCAATCCAACCAGAAATTCGTTATTGGTTCTCAGGTAAAAATGACGGATTGTTCACCGGAGCACATATTGGAATATCATACTTCAACTTTGCCTTTGACGGAGATTATCGTTATCAGGACTACAAAGGTAAAACTCCGGCAATCGGATATGGTCTGAGTATCGGTTATCGTTTGCCAATCAGCAAAAACAATCGTTGGAAATTGGAATTCTCAGTGGGTGCTGGATACTACCCTATTCACTATGACAAGTTCCATAATACCCCAAATGTAAAAGATGGTCTTTTGATTTCTGACCACAAAAAGAAATATTGGGGAATCGACCAAGCAGCCATTACATTCTCATATATGTTTGACCAGAAAAAGAAAGGAGGCAAATAATGAAAAAGTTGAGTCTGTTTATATTTGCCGCGTTAGCACTTATGATTTCGAGTTGTGATGTTCACGAATGGCCGGACAAACCTGAGAAAGTTTCTGTATATCTCCGTCTGAACTACCAAACAAATATGACCACTTGGGAACACGACTACAACGGTTCAGATGTCATTGAACAAAAGGTCGGAACTCCGACTCCGAGTGAGAGAAAATATGGTGCAATCAGATATATTATTCGTACCTATAGTAAGAGAGATTCTCGAGATTTAGTTCAGGAATTTACATTCACACGAGATATTTCCGACGGTTACGACCACGGAGTTCTGCTCGATTTGATTCCAGGAGATTACAACATTATGGTATGGTCTGACTTGACTGAAAATGAAAATATGATTCCGTATCATAATGCCGAAAAATTTACAGATATCTCGTTGCAAGGTGACCACGCTGCTTGTACCGACTTCAGAGATGCATTCCGCGGATTTAAAGACATTTCTGTTGAGTCTGATATTCGCGAAAAACAACCTGACACATTGGACATCACTATGGAACGTCCAGTCGGTAAATTCGAGTTCATTGCAAATGATGTCACAGACTTCATAGAAAAAGAGGCAACACGTGTTAAAGGCGGATCTGAAACATCAACCAAAGTAAGTATCAACGATTATAAGGTTGTGTTCTACTATGTCAGCTTTATGCCCCACGTCTATAGTCTGATTTCTGATAAAGCCGTAGACTCTAAGACAAATGTACTATTCGAAACAACGCTGAAACGTTTGTCTGATACAGAAGCATCAATCGGTTTCGACTACGTATTCGTTAATACCGAATCAACGATATCCGTTCAGATTGGAATCTTTGATAAAGACAACATCCAATTGTCAATGTCAGCACCAATTGATGTTCCGGTAAAACGAAATTTCCACACAATGATTAGAGGTAAGTTTCTGATGTTAGAGGCTGCCGGAGGTGTCGGAATCAATCCAGATTACTGGGGCGATCATAATATCGTGGTACCTTAACAATATTAAGAAGAAAAAAGTTACGACTCATAAATGTTGTATAGAATCATAAACAAAACTATAAACAAAAAATTACACTAAGATGAAAAGATTTTTTTTAGGAATCATTGCAACAATGGCAGTATTGTTCTCCACAAGTTGTTCAAACAACGAGATTGACGAACAAGCTGGCGGTGATGCTATTGTATCTTTCAACTTGAACGTTGAAAATATAATGAAGACTCGTGCTATCAGCGACGGTCTTAAAGTAGATCAACTTATGTTTGCAATCTTTGGCGAAAATGGAGAACTCATTATCCCCAAAGTTGTTAAAGATGACTATCAAGTGCAGGATATGCATTCAAAAAACGGCTATAGATTGCAACTATCACTCATCAAAGGCCACAAATACAAAGCAGTATTCTGGGCTCAAAATAGCGAATGTACAGCTTATACCGTATCTGACGATATGAAGGTGACTATCGATTATGAAGGTCTGAACAATGATGATAATCGTGACGCATTCTTCGCTGCTACTGAAGAATTTACAGTTAAAGGTTCAGAAACTCAGACTGTAATCTTGACCCGTCCGTTTGCACAAATTAACGTTGGTTCTTATCCGTTTGACTTTGAACAGGCTAAAAAGTATGGCGTAGAAATCAAAAAATCTAAAGCCGTAATTAAAAATGTTCCGAATAATATCAACTTGATTGACGGAACTATTTCGGGTGACACAACTGTAACTTACGAATTCAACACTATTCCAGACGAAAACCTGTTTGCAGACCTTGATGACAACAATATCAAAGAGGCATATAAATATGTATCAATGAGTTATATCCTTGCTGGGGAAAAATCGATCCACGATATGGATTTCTATTTCTCAAACGAAACAGGTGATAAATTTATTGAATTTGCGGGTTTGACAAATATCCCGGTCACTCGTAACTGGAGAACAAACATTCTCGGTCAAGTGCTGACAAGTGAAGCAAACTTTGTAGTTAAAGTTTCACCTGCATTCATTGACGATTCAAACAAATTTGACGGTATATACTATAAATTCAGTGAAGATACAGAAATCAGAGATACCCTCTTTGCATTGAACAATCTTGGTGCACCTGCAATTTTCACCAGTGTTAGTGGTCAAAAGGTTACGTTAAAAAATGTTAAATTCTCTGGCCAAATTCAATATCTTGACTTCGGTGATTATATTGATAACGGTAACTATACCAACTTTAACCACATTTTTGATAGCGTAAATATTGTGGGGTTGACTTACAGTGCAACTATCAACAAACACTTGCCTCCAACAGGAAAGCAATCTAAGTTTGGTGCCGGTGTATGGTTGAGAGGTAAAAGCACCTTGACAAATTGTACAATTGAGGGCTCAATATGTACCAATTCAACCGCTTATAATGTTGATGCAGCAGTAGTTAATCTTTCTGAAGCAACAATAAGAAATAGTAAAATAGGACATCTGTATGTGTATGAACACGCATCTGCAACTATTGAAAATTGTGTAATTGACAAAATTACATCTGCATCAATTAAACACTCAAATAACGGAGGAAAACTTATTATAGGTGCAGGAACAACGGTTAATGTTATTGATATCGTTAACATTAGTAATGAATTGCCTGCTATTGAAATTCAGAGTGGTGCAACTGTTAAAACAATCAAATTTAACGGTCTTTCTAAAACTGAGTTTAAAAACGAAGGAACAGTCAACGAAATTATTGACTAATAATATTATTCCAAATGTGGGTGCATTGCACCCACAATTTATATATTAATATTAATATAAATTAACTAACCATAAAATCCTACAGTTATGTTTAAAAAAATTGTATGCTTGTTTGCAATCGCATCAATGCTTTTTGCAACATCTTGTTCTAATGAAGAACTTCAAACAGAAACAGAGGCAAATGCTCAGGTCTCTTTCAACATCAGCATCGGTAACAAAATGACTCGTGCTATCAGTGATGGTCTGAAAGTTGACCAATTAATGTACGCAGTTTTCGACCAAAACGGACAGCTCGTTACAAAGAAGACTTCTATTGACAACATCAAATTCTCTGCGACTAATGGATACACATTGAGCCTCTCACTGCCTAATGGCAAGACTTTCAAAGTTGTATTTTGGGCTCAAGATGATGATTGTTCAGCATACACCGTTTCAGACGATATGAACGTCAAAGTTAACTATACAGGTGTAAATAACGACGAATCACGTGATGCATTCTTTGCTGCAACTGAACCATTTACAGTTAATGGCCCAGGTTACCACAGTGTGACTCTGAAACGTCCATTCGCACAAGTTAATGTCGGAACAGATGAATTCGATTGGAATACAATTTATGAATCAGGAAAAATCATAATCTCATCAAGTGCTACAATCAAAGGCGTAGCTGACCAAATCAACCTTCTTGATGGCAGCCTCTCAGGTAGCGTAGACGTAACTTACTCTTTGGCAAATATCCCACAAGAACTGCTGAACGCAGACCTCGATAACGATGGTATTAAAGAGGCTTTCAGATATTTGTCTATGAGTTATATCCTCGCAAACAACGAAAAATCTATCCACCAAATGTCATTCCAATTTGCTGCTGAGGACAAATCGACTATCAATCTCGTAGATGGTCTGAATATTGTTCCGATTTTGCGTAACTGGACTACAAACATTTTGGGTCAAATTCTCTCTGGTCGCCAACATTTCAATATCCAAATCGACCCGTCTTACAACGACGAATATATCTACTACCTCAATGACGGTTATCTCTTCACTGCAACCGAAAACACAACATTCGAAAACCGCACATTCTCATTCAATAACCTTAATGCAGAAACTCACTTCGGTAGCACTGACGGTCAATTGATTACATTTAACGATGTTACATTCACTGGTAAAATTTGGGCTATTTTGCTCGGTCAATACAGAAACCCGTCTTATGTAAACTACAACAACGAACTCAACAATGTAGTACTTAAAGACCTGATTATCTCGAATGGCGTAGCTGACCAAAATAACTTTATGTCTGTTGCTGTATGTGCATTTGGTAATACAACACTTAACAATTGTGTTATGAAGGGTACAACATCTACTGCAGATGCAAAGTACATCGTTTATGACCTTGGTGTTAGAAACTACTCTACAGCAACCATCAATGGTGGTGAATATGGTCGTCTCTATTTCTGGCCGGCAACAAATGTCACTATCAATAATTCAAAAGTCGGTATCATCGATTCTTCTATCAGCACTATCAAAAATGTAACATCATCACTCGTTATCGCAAACGGAACAACTGTTGATCAAATCAATTTCACACACCTAACTAACTATGCTCCACGTGTGACTGTCGAAGCAGGTGCTGTTGTTAACGTGATGAACCTTATCAATACCAAAATTGACAACATCGTTATTAACGGTACAGTTAAGAAATTCACTTACAATGGTGTTGAATACACTTGGGAACAATTGCAGGAAATGAACAAATAATCAGTTCAAATCTCATCGAAAAAAGGACACAACCTTCGGGTTGTGCCCTTTTTTGTTTTTCAAAAAATTCAGATTGGCACAAATTTTATTGAGTAATTGCAAAATAAAGCTTTAACACTTATGAGCAACAATAAACGTTACATCCTGGCACTTGATCAAGGAACAACCTCGTCTCGTGCTATAATATTTGATGAGGAATCAACCCCAGTATCAATCTCACAACACCCATTTGAACAATACTACCCACAGCCAGGCTGGGTCGAACATAACCCCAATGAGATATGGTATACTCAATCCTCAGTTGCAGCAGAAGCAATCGCACGTGCCAATCTTACAGGTCGGGATATAGCCTGCATCGGCATAACCAATCAACGCGAAACAGTAGTCGTATGGGACAGATCCACCTCCGAACCTGTCTATAATGCAATCGTGTGGCAAGATCGCAGAACTGCAGAATATTGCAGCAGATTGATTCAAGAGGGTTACTCAGATATGATACACTCCAAGACAGGAGTAATTCCTGATGCATACTTCTCGGCAACCAAACTCAAATGGATTCTGGATAATGTCGCCGGGTGCAGACAACGTGCCCAACGTGGAGAGTTGTGCTTCGGGACTATCGATTCGTGGTTGGTATGGAAATTTACCCGTGGGAAAAAACACGTTACAGACATCACCAATGCCTCACGTACGATGTTGTTCAACATTCACACTCTCGATTGGGACGAGGAACTTCTAAAACTATTTGACATTCCTCGAGAGATTCTACCCGAAGTAAAGTCTTCAAGTGAGATATTTTGTGAGACAGCAACAACACTATTTTCGACAAAAATACCGATTTCAGGTATTGCAGGCGACCAACAGGCTGCACTATTCGGACAGTTGTGCATCGAACCCGGTATGGCAAAAACCACATATGGTACTGGCTGTTTTTTGATGCTTAATACGGGTAATACTCCTGTTAAAAGCAAAAATAATCTACTGACAACAATTGCCTGGAAAATAAAGGACGAGGTTATATATGCCCTTGAAGGCAGCGTATTTGTCGGAGGTGCAGCCGTTCAATGGATTCGTGATGGGCTGAAAATCATAACCGATTCTTCTGAAACAGAACAGCTCGCAAACTCTATCAATGATTCAAACGGAGTCTACTTCGTACCAGCACTGACAGGACTTGGGGCACCATATTGGGATCAATATGCCAGAGGAGCAATACTCGGAATAACGCGAGGAACAACTCGTGCCGAAATTGCCCGTGCAACACTCGAAGGAATTGCCTTTGAAGTTAATGACGTGCTTCTGTCAATGGAACAAGATATGAACAAACGAATCCACTCGCTACGAGTCGACGGCGGAGCAGTTGCCAATAATTTCCTGATGCAGTTTCAGTCCGACCTGGGAAATATCAATGTCATAAGACCTAAAATTATGGAAACAACAGCACTTGGAGCTGCCTATCTGGCTGGCATTGCAACGGGAATATGGTCAGGTCCTGACCAACTAAAATCAAAATGGCAAATCGACAAAACTTTTATTCCTCAAATAAATAAATCTATTATCGAACACAAACTACAAAAATGGCATAAAGCCGTAAAATGTGTTCGTGATTGGAGCATCGAGTAACTAATAACAAATCTCTATGACACCTTTTTTTGCAGAATTACTGGGCACAATGTTGATACTGATACTCGGTGAGGGTGTTGTTGCCAATTCTCTTTTGAACAGGACAAAAGGGAACAATGCTGGGATACTGGCAATTACAACAGCGTGGGCATTAGGAGTATTCATCGGCGTGGTTGTTGCAGGTCCATATAGTGGTGCCCATCTCAACCCTGCTGTAACGTTGGGATTTGCTCTGAGCGGGCAGTTTCCTGTCGAACAAATATTCCCATACATCTCGGCTCAAATGTTGGGAGCAGCATTAGGTTCGATTCTGATTTGGGCAGTCTATTATGACCATTTTAAAATTACAGACGATACGAGTGCCAAACTTGCAACATTCTGCACATTTCCTCAGATTCGCCATACACTCACCAATTTCAGTTGCGAATTTCTGGGAACATTCGTACTGATGTTTGTAGTATTATACATAACGGGAGGCTCAATTGTTTTAACTGAACACGACACTACACTACCCGTAGGACTTGGCAGTATCGGTGCTATTCCTGTAGCATTTACAGTCTGGGGAATTGGTTTGGCACTCGGTGGACCAACAGGATATGCCATAAATCCAGCACGAGATTTAGCACCCAGATTAATGCACTCGCTACTACCTATGGGCAAAAAAGAGAGTAGCCGTTGGGACTACGCCTGGGTGCCAATACTTGCACCACTATGCGGAGCCGCAACCGCTACCCTACTCTACACTCTATTGCAAACTATCTGATGCCGTAACTTACTCGCACCATAGACGAAATGGTAATCTTA
The DNA here is from genome assembly GCA_904501625.1 of uncultured Rikenellaceae bacterium. GTDB lineage: Bacteria > Bacteroidota > Bacteroidia > Bacteroidales > Rikenellaceae > CAJGBR01. The sequence goes on along the minus strand of CAJGBR010000007.1, from coordinate 21,130 downwards.
CGAAATTCTATTGTCGGAGCAGATTCCTCCACGCTATCAGCATTCATCCCCCTTGCACTCTTCAGCATTACGTAATCTCCAGCAAACGTTCTGCGACCTAACGACTCGTTGCAAACAATCTGAAGTACATTATATATTTGACAACCAGCACTCTGAGCCAATACATTTGCCACACGACGTGCATTTTTAACCGCGAGTCCCATTATTCTGATTTTTTCTTCTTCGAGGGTCGATAACTCAACACGATTAATCCTCAGCGAGTAGACCTTTAAATCTTGCAACGCTTCATAAACTTCAGAAACACTCTCAGCATTTGTCAATAGTAATTCATAATTACGAGTCTGCAACATTACGCTTTTACGCGGATTCTTTCCTATTGTATTACCAAACATATCCTTTACAACAAGTTGTTTTTCAATATCGACGCCGAGATTTTTCAACACGTGTACCATCTGATTCTGTTGCTGTTGGACCGAAATCTTATCCTTTTGGTTCTCCTTCAATGTAAAACCGATATAGATACGGTCAGGAGTAAACTCTTCTTCGTAATATCCATTAACCTCTATCGAACGTTGTGTGCCATTTTCCTGAGCTGATAGAGTTGTCGCTACGCACAACAACACTGATAAAACTAAAAAAAACTTTTTCATATAAACAACATTTTAATTATTAACCAAACAGAGCCTGATGCAGTAAGGCACAGGCTCTGTAATTATTCAGTTTTAAGATAAACTATGCCTTTCCAGCACTACCCAAGACTTCTTTGCATTTGTGGATATAGAGGTTTTTGAGCCAATCACGAGCCGGTCCCAAATATTTACGAGGATCGAAATCACCCGGTTTTTCAGCAAAATGCTGACGGATAGCTGCGGTCATAGCCAAACGACCATCACTATCAATATTTACCTTACAAACAGCAGATTTTGCAGCTTCACGAAGTTGTTCTTCAGGAATACCTACAGCATCTTTAATTGCACCACCGTGTTCGTTAATAATCTTAACCATATCTTGCGGAACAGATGATGAACCATGCAATACGATTGGGAATCCCGGAATACGACGTTCGATTTCTTTCAGGATATCAAATCTCAATGGTGGTGGAACCAATACACCGTCTGCATTGCGTGTACATTGTTCAGGACGGAATTTGTTAGCACCGTGAGATGTTCCGATAGAGATAGCCAATGAATCTACGCCTGTTTTTTTAACAAAGTCTTCAACATCTTCAGGACGAGTATAAGTTGAGTGTTCTGCAGCAACATCATCTTCTATACCGGCAAGCACTCCGAGTTCTCCTTCAACTGTAACATCGTATTGGTGAGCATACTCAACAACCTTCTTTGTCAAAGCAACATTTTCTTCATATGGCAAAGAACTACCATCAATCATCACTGATGAGAATCCCAAATCAATACAAGATTTACACAATTCAAATGTATCACCGTGATCGAGATGTAACACAATCGGAATATTTTTACCCAATTCTTTTGCATACTCAACAGCACCCTGTGCCATATAACGCAACAAAGTCTGGTTTGCGTATTTACGTGCACCGCTTGAAACTTGCAGAATTACAGGAGATTCAGCTTCAACACAAGCTTGAATAATAGCTTGCATTTGTTCCATATTATTGAAGTTGAATGCCGGAACTGCATAACCACCTTCGATAGCTTTTTCAAACATTTCGCGACTGTTCACCAGCCCCAATTCTTTGTATGATACCATATTTGTAAAGATTTTAAAATCGACAATGTGTTATTTGAATCAAAGGTAGGCATTTATAATCAAAACAGCAAATATTATTTCAAAAGATTTTTCATAATTACACTTTATCATTTTTTTCTACAAAAAAATCTAAAAAAAGAACCAATTCAAAAAAGAATTACTACCTTTGTTCGTTAATCAAACTCGAATAAGAATTATGGACGATGGCCCCTCTGGTGAGAATTACTGCGGTATCATACCTGAACTCAGTGCCGTTTGTGTACGGCATTCGCAGAGCGGGAATATTCCTGCCCTGTGAGTTGGTATTGGCTCCACCAAGCAGTTGTGCTCAAGCTATGAGTCAAGGCCTGACTGACATCGCACTGGTAACCGTTGCTGAAATTCCAAGATTAAATACTCCTGTTAAAATCATTTGTGACTATTGTTTAGGTACCAGCAAAGGTGCCCACACGGTTGTATTGCTCAGCAACTCTGAACTAAAAGATATCAAAACCATAATTCTTGATCCCGAATCGTGTACGTCAAATTCTCTTACACAAATCTTGTGCAAAGAACATTGGAACATCAATCCTAATTTCGAAATGAGAAACAATCATACTCAGATTGACACTCATACTAAAAATATCGGATATGTTCTGATTGGCGACCGAGTCTTCGATTTCGAACACCAATTTAAGTATTGCATCGATTTGTCCGTTGAATGGATAAATATGACGGGACTGCCATTTGTGTTCGCAGCTTGGGTTGCACGTACAGATGTTTCGGAAGAGGTTGTCAGTGCATTGAATAATGCACTGAAATATGGCGTGAATAATATTACCCAAGCCATCGATGAGTCTGATTACGCCAACAAACAACAGGCTCAGAATTATCTTAAGCAAAATATCGATTTCATATTCAATAGAGACAAACACACTGCTCTGGCATTGTTTTGGGAGAAGGGAATTAAGTGTACCGAGCGTGTGAACCCGGGCTGACTGACCACCAAAGGACAGTAATTCTTTGCAATCAAAGGCTGTCTGTGTTAAGTTCCGAACCTGAATAATAACCCGAATTCAGCTGAATATGATTACAATATACCTGAAATCTTATAATAAAATTGTCCGTAATGCCGATGTCAAGCTATTTGATGATATGGGCTATGATGACATATTGTGGATTGACCTGATTGCTCCGACCGTAAAGGAACAAAAGGCTGTTGAAAATTTTATGGAGATTAACCTCCAGACAACTCAACAAATCGAAGAGATTGATTCTACATCAAAATATAGCGAAAGTGAAACTTCAATTGTATGTAACTCAAACTTTTTGATTCCGTTTGAAGGTAATTACTCTGTCGAGCCTGTTTCGTTTATCGTATCGGAAGGCGTACTCGTATCAATGCACAATATCGAATTTAAATCGTTCAATGAGGTCGAAAAACGATTGCAAATGAACTATCGGGCATATTCAACGGGATATCATTTGCTCATATCGCTTCTTGAAGTACGAATCGACCTTGATGCCGACCTTGTTGAAGTGCTGTCAAAACAGGTTGCTCAATTGAGTAAACACATTACCATCACGGGCAAGGTTAACCAAGAGTTGCTCAGACACATTAACCACTTGCAGGAAAACACTATGATGTTGCGAGAAAACATTTTCGACCGTCAGCGTGTACTGTCTGGCATTTTGCGTAGCGAAAGATTTCCAAACGACATCTACCCGAAACTCGGCCTAATGATCAAAGACGTCAACTCGTTGATTAATCACACCGATTTCAGTTATCAAAGACTTGACTATCTGCAAGATACTGCTCTCGGTTTGATTAACATCGAACAGAACAACATCACAAAAATCTTTACCGTAGCATCTGTATTTTTCTTACCCCCAACCTTGATTGCAAGTATTTACGGTATGAACTTCCGAAATATGCCGGAGCTACAATGGCAAGGAGGGTACTACATTGCACTCGGATTGATGCTCGGAACAATGGTTCTGACATACATATTATTCAAATGGAAAAAGTGGTTGTGATACCTATATTAAATATGCAAGCCATACCGTAAGAGGTATGGCTTTTTTATTATAATCACTTTTCCTATATAAAAACATAGGCGTTACTTGGAGAGTAACGCCTAAACTTTCAAGTATATTTCAAAGGATTAACCCAAGAAACTCAACAAGATACCAGCAGCAACAGCACTACCGATAACACCAGCTACGTTCGGACCCATTGCGTGCATCAACAGATAGTTGCGAGGATTAGCCTTCAAACCTTCACTCTGTGATACGCGAGCAGCCATCGGAACTGCAGATACACCAGCCGAGCCGATAAGCGGATTAATCTTCTTACCTTCGGGCAGGAAGACATTCATCAATTTAGCAAGCAGCAAACCACCTGAAGTACCCATTGAGAATGCTACGATACCCAACGCCAAGATACCCAAAGTCTTGAAGTTCAAGAATGAGTCTGCAGTTGCAGTAGCACCTACTGTTATACCCAAGAAGATAACAACGATGTTCATCAATTCGTTTTGAACAGTTTTGCTCAAACGGTCAACAACGCCACATTCTTTCATCAAGTTACCCAACATCAAGCAGCCTACCAGCGGTGCAGCACTCGGCAAGAACAACGCAATAATGATTGTAATAATCATTGGGAAAACAATCTTCTCTGTCTTAGATACTTGACGGAGTTGAGTCATCTTAATTTCGCGTTCTTTCTGAGTAGTCAGGGCACGCATAATCGGAGGTTGGATAACCGGCACCAATGCCATATAAGAGTATGCAGCAATAGCGATCGGGCCCAACAAGTGTGGAGCCAATTTTGCAGTCAAGTAAATTGATGTAGGACCATCAGCACCACCGATGATACCAATTGAACCTGCTTCTGACGGAGAGAAACCCATTGCATACGCACCAATAAATGTTGCGAAGATACCCAACTGAGCTGCTGCTCCCAAGAGGAAGCTCTTTGGATTAGCAATCAGCGGACCGAAGTCTGTCATTGCACCGACACCGATGAAGATCAAACAAGGATAGATTCCCAACTTAACACCCAAATAGAGGTAGTCGAGCAATCCTGCGTCATTCACAAAGTTATCCCAATGTACGTGACCTCCGGCAAAGAGATCAGAGTGGAACATTTCAGCACCTGGCAAGTTGGTCAGCAACATACCGAATGCGATAGGCAACAACAACAGCGGCTCATAATTTTTATGAATTGCCAAGTAAAGCAAGAACAATGAGAGTCCGAGCATTACTAAAGTTTGCCAATTTCCGCTATTTAGAATCATTGCAATCCCCGACGAATTTGCAAAGTCAACTAGACTCTGTCCGAGGAAGTTGCCACCTGTACTTAAAATAGTCATCATAATTAGCCAACCACGATTAATGTATCACCTTCCATTACGGCAGCACCCTTTTGAGCAGCGATTTCTTTAACAACGCCATCACGATCTGCTGTGATATTGTTTTCCATCTTCATTGCTTCGAGCACCATAATAGTCTGACCCATAGTCACTTTATCGCCTACTGCAACATTAACTGAGACTACTGTTCCTGGCAGTGGGCTTGTAATTGCACCACCTCCTACTGCTGGACGAGGTTTGTTTACGATTGGTGCAGCTTCTGCCACTGGAGCTGCCTTTACAGTTCCCAATTGTGGTTTTGCAGCAACAGGTTTTGTACGGCCTGCAACTTCGACGTCATATTCTACGCCGTTAACGATTACACGTGCGTGATTTGAATCTTTATCCAGTTTTTCGATCTGCACGTTATATTCGTTTTCGTTTATTTTGAATGTGTAATTTTTCATTGCTTTATTTTCTGTTACGTTCTGGTACTTGTGTAAATCCGTAGATTTTTGAGTTCCACGGTGAGTAAACTCGTTTTACCTTTTGGATAGTCAGGATTTCAGATTCGTGGTCGTGCATCACATCGGTATATAGGCTGATTGCCATTGCGATAGCTGCAGCTTCTTCAGAGCCGACCATATGGGGCAATTTAACCTCTTCTACCGGAGTATTTTGAGTTGTTGCAACTCGTTTTTTCTGGTTGCGGGTAAATACTACACCAAACAATTTAATAATGTAGATCAAGATGACCAACACTATAAAGACCAACGAAAATCCGATCAGTGTAATTGCCAATATCTCTGACCAACCTAACTCTAACATTGAATTCATAATTGTTTCGATTTATTACAACGGAATGTTCGAGTGTTTCTTAGCTGGGTTTACGAGTTTCTTAGTTGCCAGCGATTGAAGTGCACGGATAATACGGAAGCGTGTATTACGTGGTTCGATCACGTCATCAATGTAGCCATATTTAGCGGCAACATACGGATTTGAGAATTTATCACGATATTCTGCTTCTTTTTCTGCGATAAGTTTTTGTTTTGCTTCCGGATCTTCAACTGCTGATATTTCCTTTGCAGACAAAACTTCTACTGCACCGCTTGCACCCATAACTGCGATTTCAGCTGGTGGCCAAGCATAGTTGATATCGCCACGGATATGTTTTGAACTCATAACGATATATGCACCACCATATGCTTTACGCAATGTTACTGTAACTTTAGGAACTGTTGCTTCACAGTATGCAAACAACAATTTTGCACCGTGAACGATTACGCCACCATATTCTTGACCTGTTCCTGGCAAGAATCCCGGAACGTCAACCAAGGTCACGATCGGAATATTAAACGCATCACAGAATCTAACGAAACGAGCTGCCTTACGTGAAGCATTGATATCAAGTACACCGGCCATTGCCTTGGGTTGGTTAGCAATGATACCTACGCTTTGGCCATTGAAACGGGCAAAGCAAGTGATGATATTTTTAGCATAGTTTTCGTGAGATTCGAGGAATTCGCCATTATCGACAATTGCACGAATAACTTCGTACATATCGTATGGTTTGTTTGGATTATCTGGAATGATTTCATTCAATGAATCTTCAAGACGATCAATCGGGTCCATACAAGTCATAACCGGAGCATCTTCGCAATTATTTTGCGGAATATAGCTCAACAAGTTACGAATCAATGACATACATTCTTCTTCAGTATCTACTGCGAAGTGTGCAACACCACTCTTTGTTGAGTGAACAGATGCACCACCGAGTTGTTCTTGAGTTACGACTTCACCTGTAACTGTTTTTACAACCTTCGGACCTGTCAAGAACATATAACTTGTATTTCTTCTCATAATAGTGAAGTCTGTCAATGCTGGCGAGTAAACTGCACCACCTGCACACGGACCCAAAATTGCTGAGATTTGAGGAATAACACCTGAAGACATTACGTTACGTTGGAAGATTTCTGCATAACCTGCCAATGCGTTGACACCTTCTTGGATACGTGCTCCACCTGAGTCGTTCAGACCGATACAAGGAGCTCCGTTTGTCATTGCCATATCCATAATCTTGCAGATCTTTTCAGACATTGTCTTAGACAATGAACCTGCAGTCACGGTAAAATCTTGTGCAAAGATGTAAACCAAACGTCCATCAATTGTACCATAACCTGTTACAACACCGTCTCCATAATAGTGACTCTTGTCCATACCGAAGTCTGAACAACGGTGTGTCACGAACATATCAAATTCTTCGAAAGAGCCTTCGTCCAACAACATTTCGATACGTTCACGAGCTGTGTATTTTCCTTTTTCGTGTTGTGCATCAATACGTTTCTGACCTCCACCGATTTTTGCTTCAGCTCTCAGGTCAATCAGTTGTTTAATTTTTTCGCTATTTGTACTCATAGTAGCAGATTATTTGTTTTTATCTTCACAAAGTTCTGTCAACACACTACCTGTTGATTTCGGGTGCAAGAATCCGATTGACAGTCCATCTGCACCTGGGCGAGATGTTTTATCGATCAAACGCATTCCTTTTTCTTCACATTCTGCCAATGATCCGTCAACGTCTTCAACGGCATAAGCCAAATGGTGTACTCCTTCGCCCTTGTTTTCCAAGAATTTTGCGATTGTACTTTCAGGTGATGTCGGTTCCAACAACTCAATTTTAGTTTGTCCGACCTTAAAGAATGCTGTACGCACCTTCTGTGATTCAACTTCTTCAATACGATAGCATTTGCTACCAAGCAACAATTCCCATTGTGGGATTGACACTTCGAGGCTCTTTACAGCCACGCCGATGTGCTCAATGTGAGTAATGTTCATAATTATGTTATTTTGAGTTAATTTATTTAGTTTCAATACACAAAATTTGTGTAACAATTCATCGTACAAAGTTACTCTATAATTTCCGATTTATAAAAATTTTCTCGGTTTTTTTTACCACAAAAATCATTTCCAACACAGCACCAATGCAACAAAGCGGCACTTTACGAAAAAGCACCGCTTTGCACACTTTATTTTATGTAGATTTTTTATTTTTCTACAAGTGTCATTTCATCAACCAAGTGGCCTGCACCTGCAAACTTATCGATTACAAATAACACGTAACGGATATCTACACTGATGGTTCTTTGCAATTCAGGTTCGAATGCAACGTCACCACTCATTGCTTCCCAGTTACCATCAAATGCGATACCGATAAGTTCACCCTTTCCATTGATTACTGGGCTACCTGAGTTACCACCGGTAATGTCGTTATTTGACAGGAATGCCACAGGCATTTCACCCTTCACACCATAACGACCATAGTCCTTATTCTGGTAGAGTTCTTTCAAACGAGGTTCTACTGTAAACTCAACTGGATTTTCAGGATTTTCTTTTTCCATCACACCTTTGAGAGTTGTGTAATAATGATAGTCAACACCATCTCTTGGAGAATACGGCAACACTTGGCCATAGGTAATTCTCATTGTCAGGTTTGCATCCGGATAGGGCAATTTATTCGGATTCATTTCAATCCAACCCTTGATGAACAATCTGTGAGCACGATGTTTCTCATCAGCCAATTCCTTAATCGGATTATTGTTGTTAATGATTGAAATCCAAACAGATGTACTTGTCTTTCCTACAATTTCTTCGGACAACTGAGCCATCAACGCATCTTTTGATTCTGCATTTTTATCGAGTGCCTCACACAATGATTCATACGAGTTCAAAATTGTCGAGCTATACATTGCTTCAACAAATGCATCGATATTTTCATAGTTTGCGATCACCTCCTTATATGCAGTAGGCAATTCGTTTTCAGCCAAACGTTCCTTGATAATCTGGAACATACGTTTTGCAATCTTGCGGTCTGTCGAGAGATTATAATCTTTGTACAACTCTGCGAACTTAGCCTTAATATCTTTAACATCAACACCCTTCTTCAGCATCGACATCGCTTGTTGAGAGAAGCCCAGAATCTCTACACTTGTAGCCAAAGCTTCTGTCAACTGTTGTGAAACATTCTGATATGGAGCAGTCTTTTCCACATACTCACGTTTCATTTTGAGAGCCTCACCGTAAAGAGCCTGTCTGTCTGGAATTTGATTAACCCACTCTTCGAATGTTGCCTCTTGAGCACGCTTTTTATCAGCAACTTTCAGATTTTTCAGACCACGAACCATTCCGATTGAGTTCTTCCAATAATTCGAAGAACGTGCATACTTCGATGAGTATTGAATTCTAATTGCATCAGAAGATACCATATCTTCCATCATAAGTTTCTGACGTTCACCACGAATATAGATTCTGTTCGGATTTTCTTGATTAATCACGTGGTCGATTTCATAAGAAGACATATAACGGTTAGTACGTCCAGGGAATCCGATAATCATCGCAAAATCACCAGGCTTATAACCCTTCAAAGAAACTTTCAAGTAGTTTTTCGGAACATACGGAACATTATCTTTTGAGTATTCAGCCGGTGATCCGTCGGGTGCAGTATAAACTCTGAACACCGAAAAGTCACCTGTATGACGAGGCCACATCCAGTTATCTGTTTCGCCACCGAATTTACCGATTGATGATGGAGGTGCTCCAACCAAACGCACATCTTTAAAAATCTCAGAAATCAACAACAGATATTGGTTACCACCCAAGAACTCTTTGATTTGCACATCATATCCCTTAGGATTATTGTAGTTTGCCAAATAACTATCAATATTCTTTTTGATAAGTTCTTCACGTTTAATTTCGTCCATCTCTTCAGTCACGCCTGCAGTAACCTCTGCCGTAACATCAACAATCTCTTTCATCACACGAACAGTCAATCCCGGAGTCGGAATCTCTTCCTCCATCGACATTGCCCAGAAACCATTTTTCAGGTAGTCGTGTTCAACAGTACTATGCGAACGAATTGCATCATAACCACAGTGGTGGTTAGTCAACAAAAGACCTTTGGGTGAGACAAGTTCACCTGTACAACCGCCACCGAACTGCACAATTGCATCTTTCAAAGAACTATTGTTCACATCATAAATATCCTTTGCTGAGAGTTTACAACCTTCAGCCTTCATCTTCGCGAGATTCTGTTTTGTTAAGAATGGCAACAGCCACATTCCCTCATCTGCACGAACTGACGTCGAAAACAACATTGCTCCCGCCGCCACAATCATTAAAAGTTTTCTCTTCATATTTTAAGTTTAAATTCTGATTTTATAAATTTTCCACAAAGTTAACTATTTTTTAGCAATCCACAAATTAAAACTCCTCAACAACAACACCCAAAAGAATCATAACGCTCGTATTTTTTACTTATGAACAGAACGTATCGGCACTCTATTTGCAGCGATATTCCCTCTAAGGAAAAATAATTCGATATAATTGTCTAAAAAAAAAGATATTTCGATTAATTCAATTAAAAATTAGTATCTTTGTGGCAAATTTGAAATCAAATATTAACGAACTCAATAAATTTTTTAGTTATGTCACAGATTAAAATCGGTATCAACGGTTTCGGACGCATCGGCCGCCTGGTATTCAGAGCTGCCGTAGCTCAAGGTGTTGACGTCGTTGGAATCAACGACCTTATCCCAGTGGATTATATGGCTTATATGCTTAAGTATGACACCGTTCACGGACCATTCAACGGTACCGTTGACGTCAAAGACGGAAAATTGATTGTTAATGGTAAGGCTATTCGTGTAACTAACGAAAAAGATCCAGCTCAACTTAAATGGAACGAAGTTGATGCAACTTACGTCGTAGAATCTACAGGTCTATTCTTGACAAAAGAACTCGCAGGTAAACACATCGAAGCTGGTGCTAAGAAGGTCGTAATGTCAGCTCCTTCAAAAGACGATACTCCAATGTTTGTTATGGGTGTAAACAATCAGACCTACACCTCTGACATTAAAATTTTGTCAAACGCATCTTGTACAACAAACTGCTTGGCTCCGTTGGCAAAGGTTATCCACGATAACTTCGGCATCATCGAAGGTTTGATGACTACAGTTCACGCTGCAACTGCAACTCAAAAGACAGTTGACGGTCCGTCTATGAAGGATTGGAGAGGTGGTCGTTCTGTTATCGGTAACATTATTCCATCTTCAACAGGTGCTGCAAAGGCTGTTGGCGTAGTTATTCCAGCACTGAAAGGCAAACTCACAGGTATGTCATTCCGCATTCCTACTGCAGACGTTTCTGTTGTTGACTTGACTTGCCGTCTTGAAAAATCAGCTACATACGAAGAAATTTGCGCTGCAGTTAAAAAGGCTTCTGAAGGCGAACTCAAAGGCATCCTCGCATATACAGACGAAGCTGTTGTTTCTTCTGACTTCATCAACAATGCAAATACATCTATCTTCGACGAAAAAGCAGGTATCGCTTTGAATGGCAACTTCGTTAAACTTGTATCTTGGTATGATAACGAATGGGGTTACTCTAACAAAGTTGTTGAATTGATCAGATACATTGACACTGTTAAATAGTTTAATCTTCAATTAAAACACAAATAAGAGGGCATTCCGATGAGAAATGCCCTCTTATATTTTACTAATTTTATTTATTGAAGATATTAAAAACAAGACGAGTCTGTCCACCTGAACAGACTCGTCTTTATTATCATATATTCGACAAACTATACGTGAATTGCTTCGTTGTGAACAGCAGCAGCAGCTTCCATAACAGCTTCACTCATAGTCGGGTGAGGATGGATTGTACGCATAATTTGTGCAACCTTTCCGCCCAAAGCACGCACCATAGTAGGTTCTGCAATCATCTCTGTAACATTCAGACCTACGAGGTGAACTCCAAGTACATCATCAGTCTTGGCATCAGCCACAACCTTTACGAAACCATCTTTATCACCAGCTGCAGTAGCCTTACCAGATGCAGTATACGGGAATTTACCGATTTTAACTTCGAAACCTTTTTCTACAGCTTCGCGTTCAGTCATACCAACGGATGCAACCTCAGGTGATGTGTACACACAAGAGGGGATGTTTTGGTAATCAACAGTTGCCGGATTCAAACCACTGAGTTTTTCAACGCAGCAGAGAGCTTCAGCTGATGCAACGTGTGCCAAAGCCGGTCCGTGTACGATATCACCAATTGCGTATACTCCTTCAACAGAGGTACGATAGTAGTCATCAACAACAACCTTATCGCGTTCAACCTGAATTCCGAGTTCTTCAAGACCGATATTTTCAATATTTGACTTGATACCAACTGCAGCCAAAACTGTCTGAGCTTCGATAACTTCAACACCCTTCTTGCCTTCAACTGTAACTTTACATTTACCATCAACAACCTCAACACTCTTAACTGTTGTTGACACGCGTGTTGCAATACCGGCTTTTCGGAACGAACGTTCAATTTGTTTGCTGACCTCTTCGTCTTCCAGCGGAACAAGATTCGGCAAGTACTCAACGATAGTTACCTTCGTTCCGATAGCAGAATAGAATGCAGCTAATTCGCTACCAATTGCACCTGAACCAACCACTACCATACTTTCAGGTTGTTCAGCCAGAGTCAGTGCGTGACGAGAGTTGATTACATATTTTCCATCTACGGGCAAGAACGGCAATTCACGAGGACGTGCACCTGTTGCAAGAATAATGTGCTTAGCTTCAACCATAAATTTATCGCCTTCAGCCGGAGTAACTTCCACCTGACCGTTACCAGCCAAACGACCGTGACCGCAAATTACTTGAACGCCGTTTTTCTTCAACAAGAATTGGATACCTTTATTCATTGTATCAGCGACGTTACGGCTGCGAGCAATAATTTTTTCGAAATCAGGACGACTTTCACCAACGATTTCGATACCATAATTCGCAGCGTGACGAGTATAAGTATACACTTGTGCACTCTTCAACAAAGCCTTAGTTGGGATACAACCCCAGTTAAGACACACACCACCGAGTTCTGCACGTTCAACAACTGCTGTTTTATGACCGAGTTGTGCAGCACGGATTGCAGCAACATATCCACCAGGACCGCTACCAATTACAATTACGTCAAATTTTTCTTCCATAGTATTTTTCAAAATTTATTTGTGTGCAAAGATAAGCATTTTACTCGACAATAACCTCACAATTAGGACAAATTACTTGAAGTGCCCCCTTTTCACAGGTTATCTCAAATGGGAAACGTGGTCCAGGTTGTCCGTCAATGTCGGTAGTCACATCTGTTTGTGATTCGATTTCGAGATGTGAGCACTGGAAATGAACCATTCCCTGAGGGTAACTTTTTCCTCCGCTATTGATGAATTTCATCACCATATTCAGCGTATTGACGATATTACCCGATTGTACTACGATCACATCAAGCAATCCATCTTGAATATCCGCATTATATGCAAGTCGCATACTGCCGGCAGTCTGTCCGTTAAACACAAAAAATATCAACGACTGTCCTTCGAATTGACCATTATCTCCTTTGATACTGATATTCAATTTTCTGAAATTTGGCAACTCGTTTAGTCCTCCGAGGTAATATGCCAATTTACCCAGAGCATTTTTCAACATAGTAGGAGTCTTTTGTGACACATCGGTAAACAATCCACAACTGAACACATTGACAAAATACTTTCCGCCTGCATTACCCAGGTCAATACGCTTGACACTACCTTTGAGTATCTCTCGGCAAGCACTCAACACATTTACCGGCATTCTCAACTGCATTGCAAAATCGTTTGCTGTACCTGTGGGCAAGATTGCAATCGGTATATCCACCCCCATCTGTTTCATTATATTGACCACATAATTAACCGTTCCATCTCCTCCTGCAATCAAAATATGGTGCAAGTCTCTGCATTCCAATTCAAAGAAATCGCAGTCGGCTGAGGTAAACGTAATACAATAGGGAATTATGATATATCCGTGATGCTGATGCATTCGAATTATATCATCAAGAAAATCTGTAATAAAACTTTGTCCTGAATAGGGATTATATATAAACTTTACTACATTCATTTTCAAATGTTTTATTGTTACTTAACTCTCAATCTACGACCTAAACCAAGAATTGACTTGGAGTTTATCCCGTTGAGTGAACATATCTTAGCCACCGTTGTTTTATAGCGTTTGGCGATTCCCCATAACGTATCGCCCTTGACAACCCTATGGTATACCACTGAAGATTTTGCAGCCTGTTTTCGGGCATAATCACTCGATATCGGATCGGACTCTATCACCTCTGGCAGTGTCGGAGTCTCAGACAAAAAATTCACAACAGACTGACCTGGTCGTTTATTGACAATCATCACATCATCTTTCACACTACGTCGCTCAGTATCAATAATTTTCAGCGGATCAAAATGTTCTCCTGCAGCACGAATTTCCAGGTGCAGATGATTCCCCGTAGCACGTCCCGTACGTCCGACAAATCCTAATAATTCACCTTGCTCAACTATCTGATTGCATTGCACTTCAATTTTTGACATATGTGCATAAAGTGTCTCAAGTCCATTATAGTGATGTACCACCACAATTTTCCCGTAATTTCCGTAGTTTTTGGCTACGCGGACTACCCCCGGCCAGAGGCAACGTATTGAGTCTCCTGCCGAAGTTGACAAATCGACACCCGTATGCATTCGTCCATTTCGCCAACCATATTTCGAATAGACAACATATCGTGTTAGTGGAAAGCAAAAATCAGATTTCAACGTACTGAGATTTATCTCTCGAACATCTTGGTTCAGTTCAAAAAAGCCTCTTGTATAACGCACTTCGGTCTGTTCGTCTGCAACAAAAAACAGAGACGGACGTGAGGCAATCTCAGGCTTGATGCAATTGGAAATCGACCCTTGAGTTTTCGGCTGTTCACTAGATTTTGACAACTGGGGCATCTCGTTGTCCGAAGGTGTTACGAACGACATTTCACGATGTATTGTATCCCCCTGATGCTGCGATTTCTTCTCAATCGAAGTGTATCGTTTTGCCGACGAACACCCGCATACCACAACACACAATAACAATATCAGGTACAATCTGCTCATTTACCGAAATATAAACTAATTAACAATAGCCGACAAAAATAATCTTTTTAATTGTGAAATACAATTTTATACGATTTTTTCTACCTTTGCATTAACATCAAAAACAATGCTGAGAACAATGGCTCTGAATTGGGACGACTCGTTAAAAAGATTCACTAAATATATGGCCCTTGAGAGAAATCTCTCGGACAACACAGTACAATCATATCTGCACGACATTAACTCTTTTCGCGAGTTTGTATCCTCTAATTTTCCGGCCGAATCAACACCTGATCTCATCACAGGATTTCACATCGAACAGTTTTTGTGTTCGGTCTACGACGATGGACTCAAGGCAAATTCTCAAGCAAGAAGAATCAGTGGACTGAGAGCATTCTTCAACTTTTTGCTGAACAAGAATCTTATCGCTTCGATGCCCACCGAACAAATCAATTCTCCAAAGCAGGAGCGCAATCTGCCACAAGTACTAACCGTAGATGAAATTTTCGCACTATTAGATGCGATTGACCTATCAGATCCGTTGGGGCATCGCAATCGTGCCATTATCGAACTGATGTACGGCTGCGGACTACGTGTCAGCGAGGCCATCTCGCTGAAAACATCAGACCTATTTTTCAATGACGGATTTATCAGAGTAATCGGTAAGGGAGATAAAATGCGACTTGTTCCCGTAAATTCGACTACTATGAAGATGGTAAACATCTATCTCGAACAGCGAAACTCTATGCCCAATCCGACTAATACATCGGTTATTTTTCTCAACCGACTCGGCAAACCACTAACACGAATGATGATATTCACAATAATTCGAAAATATGCAGAGATAGCAGGTATCGCAAAAAAAATCAGTCCGCATACACTACGACACTCTTTTGCCACACACCTGCTCCAGAACGGAGCCGACATTCGTGTTATACAGGAACTACTCGGTCACGAAGACATTTCGACTACCGAAATCTACACACATCTGGACAAACAATCACTACACGAAACCATCTCTAAATTCCACCCAATGGGACGCTAACGGCATACAATTTGCACCCTGAATTCTCGGCAACGTTGCCACAATTAAAAATTTAGGAAAATATGATGACTGTTAAAAAGACCACATCGTGGTTGCCCGGAATACTGAACGATTTTCTGGGCAATGAATGGATTGCAAAAGTCAATGCCACAGCACCCGCTGTGAACATCATCGAATCACAAAAGGGCTATAAAGTCGAAATCGCAGCTCCGGGAATTGCTAAAGATGATTTTAAAATCACGGTCAACGATGACCACCAACTGATTGTAAGCACCGAAGTCAAAAACCAATCAAAAGAAGAAAACGAAGATAAACACGAAAAATATCTCCGACGCGAATTCTCATACGCACAGTTTCAACAAACAATGATTCTACCGGAAAATGTAGACAAAAATGCTATCTCGGCTAAACAAGAAAACGGAGTCCTCGTAATCTGCATTCCAAAACTTGAACAACCCGTAGAAAGCAAAACAAAAGAGATCGAAGTCAAATAGTTTTTAAACAGAAAAAAATCCCCCATTCAGGCCCGCTACTCCAGGCGGGCTATTTTTTTATGTGATTGCATTTTCGCAAATTTGACTTATCTTTGCAAATAAATCTGTTATTATGGAAGAAGAAATCAAAAAGGCTATAGAGATATTGCGTCGCGGAGGGATTATCCTCTACCCGACCGACACCGTTTGGGGAATCGGTTGTGATGCTACAAATTACAGTGCCATAGAGAAAATTTACGCACTCAAACAAAGCAAAGATAAAAACTCAATGCTGGTGCTGACCGACTCACCTCAAAACGTAACAAATTATGTCAGCCGTATGCCGTACGCAGCCGAACAACTGCTTGAGGTTGCAGACAAACCCCTCACTCTGATTCTTGACAACGGTTGCGGAGTAGCCGTCAATCTATTGCCTGAAGATGGAACAATCGGGATACGCGCCGTAAAACACGAATTCTGCCAACGACTGATACGTGCATTACACAAACCGATGGTCTCGACATCTGCCAACATCTCGGGTGAGGCTACACCCAAAAGTTTTGAGGCTATATCAGCCGAAATCAGAAACGGAGTAGATATGATTATCTCTACACGATTCGAAGGAAACCCAACCCGAAAACCTTCGTCAATCATCAAAGTCAGCAACGACAACGAAATCAAAGTAATCAGATCATAACCCCTATGGAATTTGTATTAAAAATTCAGAAACGATTTGCCGATACCGATATGCTCGGTCACGTAAATAACGTAAATCTGCAACATTACTTTGATCTGGGCAAAAGCGAATTATTCAGACAAGTTGTCGGTGGAATTGAAGATCACCTATCGGACACATCACTGATTATAAAGGCTGTACACAATGTCTACGAGAGTCCTGTATTTATGGGACAAGACACAGAAGTTACGACCCGAATCGAAAAAATAGGCAATTCGAGTTTGACTATTTTGCAGACAATTCGTGATGCATCCACAGGATTAATCAATGCCACAAGCTGTTGCACAATGGTGTGTTTCAGTCCGAAAAGTGGCGAATCGAAACCTATTCCCGACTTCTGGAGAAAACGATTCGAAGAGACAATTTAATAAACTTAAAATATATCCTTTATGAAAAAATTAAAACTTGCACTGATTGTCTTGGGACTTGCTATTGGTTCATCGTCATATGCACAACTTGGCAACGGACAGATTAGGTTTTGGTCTTCAAACCTGACTAACAGTACGATGGGTATTGACAACATCGAAAATATGTACGGGCTTGGTTACCGATTCAGTCTGTTGAATCTGCGTGTCGGCATAGACCTCGGTATGTCTAAGAAAGATAAAAATAAGGATGGTATAAATACCGATTGCACAAAATATCTGATTATGCCTGCCGTTGAAATCAACTTCATCAACCTGGGAATCATTAACTTCTATATCGCAGGCAATGCTGGATATATGTGGAGCAAATACAAATATGACGATTCCTCATTGAAAAATGTCAAAGATAAGGAGTTCGCATATCAAGTCAGTCCGCTATGTGCGAGAATCAAACTTGGTCCGATTGGAGCATTTATAGAATGTGGTTACGGACACAAAGGTCTGATTTCGGGAGGTATCACAATGAAATTTTAACCCCTGAAAATAAAAGCCCGACTCTATCAGTCGGGCTTTTATTTATCCATTATTCAAATTTTATAGCGGTTCATTTTCCTGATCAATTTCACTCTCTTGCAGTTCAGCCTCTTCCTTTTCAGGACGTAATTCAGGATTCAGAAGATATTTTAACTCCTCAACCGAAATTCTCTCACGTACAATAAAAGCCTTGGGAAACTCTGCCCGCAATTTATTGAGCAATATCAATGCTTCGTCCGTCGAGATACAAATTCCGACGCTCACCTTAAAATAGGGATTCTCGTGACTCATATCAGCCAGAATATCCGGGAACAACTCATTGAACTTCAATAACGTTTCGTTCGCATCAGCACGTGCATTCTGACTATTGTCAAAGAAAATACTGATTCGAGAAACCGTAATAATCTGTTTTCCGTCACGCACGACCTGTTCTGAGAGATTACGATTCAACATTCCAGATTCAAAGATTTTGACCACTCCCATCGTATCTCCCCCCTGCTCCATCTGCACCTTCAACGAATCGTATGTCATTAGTGGCAACGGTTCAACAATACTCTTGAGACTATCAATGTTCTGAGCAGAAACATTTCCTCCCAAAATCAAAAATAACACAGATACTATTAAAAATCTTAATCTCATAACATTCAAGATATCAACTCCACAAAGGTAGTCATTAAAATTGACTTGACAATCATTTTCAAAAAAAACAAACAATCATTCTCAAAAATTGCCATCAGAACATACCACAGAGTCTGTTCGACTGTTTTTTATCTGAGAGGTGTACGAATTTGAAGAAAATTTATTGTAGGTTGATTTTTTTTTTGTACATTTGCATCAATTGTGAAAGTAATAAAAACAAAAAATAAATGTCTAATGATTATGGCAAGGTAACGCGAAAACCAAGTTGGTTGAAAATCAAACTACACGAAAACAGCGAATATGCCGAAGTAGCAGCATTGGTTAAAGAGAATAACCTTCACACCATCTGTTCAAGCGGCAAATGCCCCAATCAAGCTGAATGCTGGAGCAGACGCACAGCAACGTTTATGATTTTAGGGGATATTTGTACCCGTTCGTGTAAGTTTTGTGCAACGGCAACAGGCAAGCCGTTACCCGTAGATCCGAATGAACCTCGGAAAGTTGCTAACTCCATTAAAGTAATGGGGTTGCGTCATTGTGTCATCACATCAGTCGATCGTGACGACCTGCCCGACGGAGGAGCAAATGCTTGGGCTGAAACCGTCAAAGCTATCCGCAAAACTAATCCCGATGTGACCATCGAAGTCTTGCTTCCTGATTTTGACAACAAACACGATCTGATCGATATTGTTCTCGAATCGAAACCGGACATCATCGGTCATAACATCGAAACCGTAAGACGTCTTACACCGCAAGTAAGAAGCCGTGCTCAGTATGATCGCAGTTTACAAGTACTTGAGTATGTTGCATCTAAAGGATTCGCGGCCAAAAGTGCCATTATGGTCGGACTTGGTGAAACCGATGAGGAAATCTATGAAACACTCGGCGACCTCAAAAAGGCAAAGTGTTCGATCGTAACTCTCGGACAATATCTGAGACCAACTATGAAACATTGGCCCGTTGAACGTTATGTTCATCCAGATGTATTCGACCAATACAAACAACGTGCCCTTGAGATGGGATTCGACTTCGTTGAAAGTGCCCCTCTTGTACGTTCGTCGTATATGGCCGATAGAGCAGCCGGCTGTCTGAAAAACAAAAAATAAATGGGATTATGCGGCAAATCATTGTCTCAAATGAAGGTATTATAGAATACGAAAAGGCGTGGAATTTGCAACACCAACTTTTCGATGAGGCTTTGATACGCAAATCAAACAAATCGACACCGATTCAACACTTGCTGCTGTGCGAGCACCCACACGTATATACATTGGGCAATAGCGGCAAAACCAGCAATATGTTGGTTAATGATGAATTTCTCTCGCGGGTCGGGGCTCATTTTGTTAAGATTGATCGCGGTGGTGATGTAACATATCACGGTTATGGACAATTAGTTGGGTATCCCATTTTAGACCTCGAACCATTGGGGTTGGGATTAAAGGAGTATATCGATCGTCTAGAACAAACAATTATTGACACTGTTGATATTTACGGCATAAAGGCTGATCGCCTGGCTGGAGCAACAGGAGTTTGGTTAGATCCCCACCAAAGTACTGCGAGAAAAATTGCAGCAATCGGAGTACGAGCTTCGCGTTGGGTGACAATGCATGGATTCGGACTGAATGTGAATACTGATATGAAATATTTCAGTTACATCAATCCGTGTGGATTCGTAGATAAAGGAGTCACCTCAATACAGTCCGAACTCGGTCGGCAAGTCGATTTTGAGGAGTTGAAATCTCACTATGTAGATTGCTTTAAAAGAGTTTTCGACTTCGAGTAGTTTGAAATAATAATAAAAATAGATATTATGCCTGCAGAAAAAAAATGGATTCTAAAACCAGCGGGCAATCCTGACGTCGTAGCTGAACTTGCTACACGGTTGGGAATTGCACCAAGGCTTGCGAATCTGCTGGTTCAGCGAGGCATTGACACTTACGAAAAGGCTTGCAGATTTTTTGATCCGCAACTTGAACACCTAAACGATCCGTTCGAAATGAAAGATATGGATCGTGCTGTCGAAAGAATCGATCAGGCTCTGACACGTGGAGAACGAATTATGGTCTATGGCGATTATGACGTAGATGGAACTACAGCAGTCGCATTGGTCTACTCGTTCTTGGAAAAAAGAGGCAGTCGAGATTTGATGTTCTATATTCCAGACCGATATACTGAAGGTTATGGAATTTCACGTCGAAGCATCGAACTTGCTAAAGAAAATGGTGTCACATTGATGATCGCACTCGATTGTGGTATCAAAGCGAATGAAAAAATCGAATATGCATCGAGTTTGGATATCGATTTT
>CAJGBR010000006.1 GCA_904501625.1 uncultured Rikenellaceae bacterium | reverse complement strand
ATATGCAGTTTGCTCAACCATTGTTCGAGTTCTCAGGAGCTTGTGCAGGTTGTGGTGAAACTCCGTATATCAAAGGTATTACCCAATTGTTCGGCGAACGTATGATGGTTGCAAATGCAACAGGTTGTTCTTCAATCTATAGTGGATCAGCACCTTCTACTCCGTACTGTACAAATGCTAAAGGACGTGGTCCGGCTTGGGCACACTCATTGTTCGAAGATAATGCAGAATTTGGCTTGGGTATGAAGACTGCAAACAGCAAACTGCGTGAACGCGTAGCTGATAAGATGCGTTATGCAATTGCAGAATGCAACTGCTGCTCAGCAGAGTTGAAAGACTTGATGCAACAATGGCTCGATAATATGAATGACGGTGCCAAGACTATGGAACTGAGCGAAAAACTCATTCCGATGATGGAAGCTTGCAACTGCAAAACTTGCCAGGAAATTCTCGCTATGAAGCAATACCTCGTTAAGGCTTCACAATGGATCTTTGGTGGTGACGGTTGGGGTTATGACATCGGTTATGGTGGTCTTGACCATGTTTTGGCTTCTGGCGAAAACGTTAACATTATGGTTATCGACACTGAAGTTTATTCAAATACAGGCGGTCAGTCATCAAAGGCAACTCCGATTGGTGCAGTGGCTAAATTTGCATCTTCAGGTAAACGAGTTCGTAAGAAAGACCTCGGTGCTATGGCAATGACATATGGTTATGTTTACGTTGCTCAAGTTGCAATCGGTGCAAACCAAAACCAATATTTGCAAGCAATCAAAGAAGCTGAAGCTTATGATGGTCCATCATTGATTATTGCTTATGCTCCGTGTATCAACCACGGTATCAAGGGCGGTATGACAAATACTCAAGCTGTAGAAAAAGCAGCTGTTGAATGTGGATACTGGCACTTGTGGAGATTCAATCCGGCTGCTCCGGCAGACAAGAATCCGTTTACACTTGATTCAAAAGAACCGGATTGGAGCAAATTCCAGAAGTTCATCAATAGTGAAGTACGTTACTCTTCATTGTTGAAATCATTCCCAGAGCAAGCTCAAGAATTGTTCGCTGCATCTGAAGAAAATGCTAAGTGGCGTTATAACAGCTACTTGAGATTTACTCAAATGAAATACTAATATCAATTAGATATTTCTACAAGGAAAGACCTGTCCATCGGACAGGTCTTTTTTTGTTCAGAGATTAATTGGAATCAGTGTAATCCAGCGACTTGCATTGTTGTCAAGAATAGAGGCTAGGGTGATGTAGAGGACAATTAGTGCAATAACAAGCAATCCGTAATAGATGTTCCGTTTGTGTTTCATAATGTATAAGAATTGATTGATGTAACAAAGTTCGTGCTTTAGACTGCGTAAATCTGTCTGTGTAAAAAAAAAGTGCCCTCGAAAATCGAGGACACTCTTTTTTTATGAATCATCGGATAATTATTTTCCGATGAGTTCTACACTGCGACGTATAAAGTTAGTCAAATCTTCGCCTTTAAGCATTCCGTTTGACAATAGAGCCAAATCAATAATCTGCTTTACAAGTTTGCTTTGCAGTCCGATAGCTCGGATTTTTTCATTCTTGTCATTTTGCAGCTTTTGCAGTTTCTCTTCAGCCTCTTCCAGTGATTTGCGTTGTTCATCTGTCGCCTTCTCGGGTGCTGTACCCACTTTCTCACTTGCTTGCGATACTTCGGTTTGTGCTGCTGAAATTTTTTGATTCATTCTCTTCAATGAATCTCCGAGCTCTTTTTCGGTTGAAGATAGGGCTTCCAAAACCAGAGGATGGTTTCCATTAATTACTACGTTATAATTATCAGGCATTGCTCCGTAGAAAGACATTCCGCCACTCATTTGTGACATATCTTTCATTCGACGCATAAATTCATTGCGTGTAATAACTACCGGAACATCATTAGGTGACATTGCTTCAAAAGATACCGTGTAGTCAACCTTCTCTTCGTTAGGTAGTTGAGCTTCGAATAACGGACGCAGTGTCTCTTGTTGTTCTGAACTCAGTGCCATACTTGAAGAATCTCCTTTAACGATCAACTTGTCGATGATATCAGAATCGACTCTCACAAAGCGTTTATTCTGATTTTTACTTTCATACCAACTGATAAAGTGTTGGTCAAGTTGTCCGTCCATAACCAGTACATCGTAACCACGTTCGCGTGCGGCAGATATAAATGAATACTGTGCGTCGTAGTCTGTTGTGTAGAGATATATCAGATTGTTATCCTTATCGGTTTGTGCATCTTTAACGGCAGTTTCATATTCTGAAAGAGTGAAATATTTTCCTGCAATATTCTTTACGAGAGTAAAGTCTGGTGCTTTTTCGGCAAATTTCTGATCGGTAACGATTCCGTATTCGATAAACACTTTAAGGTCGTCCCACTTGTTTTCGTACTCTTCGCGTTTTGATGTGAATATTTCATTGAGTCTATCTGCAACTTTGCGGGTAATGTAACTTGATATTTTTTTGACATTTGAATCGCTTTGCAGATAACTGCGAGATACGTTCAGAGGAATATCCGGAGAATCAATCACCCCGTGTAGAAGTGTCAGGAATTCCGGAACAATACCCTCAACCAAATCGGTAACAAATACCTGATTTTGATAGAGTTGGATTTTATTTCGTTGTAAATCGATGTTGCTTCTGATTTTGGGAAAGTACAGAACGCCTGTCAGATTGAACGGGTAGTCGATATTCAGGTGAATGTTGAATAACGGATTTTCGCCCATAGGGTATAATTCGTGATAAAAATCGAGATACTCTTTATCGGTCAGGTCGCCTGGTTTTTTAGTCCAAAGTGGCTCTGTATTGTTAATAATCAGATCCTTATCAGTATCGATGTATTTTCCGTCTTTCCATTGGCGTTCTTTTCCAAAGGCAATTGGTACAGGCAAAAATTTACAATACTTATCCAACAACTGTTTAATCCTTGTGGTGTCAGCAAATTCTGATGATTCATCTGACAAGTGCAAAATAATATCTGTACCGCGTTGTGGCTTTTCATCATTGCTCAGTTCGCTGATAGTATATTCGGGAGTTCCTTCACAAACCCATTTGACTGGAGTCGCTCCCTCTTTGTACGACTTGGTTACAATCTCTACCTTAGATGCAACCATAAATGATGAGTAAAATCCCAAACCAAAATGACCGATAATGCCTGTTTGGTTTTTGTATTTTTCGAGGAATGCTTCTGCACCTGAAAGGGCTATCTGATTGATATACTTTTCGATATCTTCTTTAGTCATACCTATACCACGGTCGCTGACAGTCAGTATCTTCTTCTCTGTGTCAAGATTAATGTGAATAGTCAGATCGCCAAGTTCGCCGTTGAATTCACCCACTGCAGACAGTGTTTTTAATTTCTGTGTAGCATCAACTGCATTCGAAACCAACTCTCTCAGGAAGATTTCGTGATCGGAATAGAGAAATTTCTTTATGATGGGGAAAATGTTTTCGGTTGTTACCCCAATTTTACCACTTTGCATAGTTCATTTATTTTTAGATATTTACATATTCTTATGTATATTATGGTATAAACAAACTATGTGCCACTTGCATAAAACTGACATTTTGTCGCAATTACTATGACAAAAATGCACGATCTTCTATTTTGCTGACAAAAAAACTATCCGAATGAAATTACCATTCGGATAGCCTTACGTTGATAATATTATGTATTTTAATTATTTTGTTCGATCCAAGTTTTGATATTATTGGCAATCATACCCACGATTTTGTTACGAGCTTCGACGCTTGTCCAACCGATGTGAGGAGCAAGTACCAGACGTTCGGGATTTTTAACTTTGAGAAGCGGATTTTCTGAGACAATAGGTTCTTGTGTGAATACATCAATGCCTGCACCGCTGATTATCTCATTGTCAAGGGCTTGTTGCAGTGCTGATTCATTGATGATTCCGCCTCGTCCAAGATTGATTATGATGGCTGATTTTTTCATCAAACTCAACTTATCGTAATCGATGAGGTTACGAGTCTGGTCGTTAAGTGGTGCGTGAATTGAAATGATATCACAGCTACTCATCAGTTGTTCGAGTGATAGACGTTGGTAGTTGGGGTTGTCATTTTTGCCAGATGTCGAATAGTAAACGACTTCGGCTCCAAATGCTTGAGCAACTTTAGCAACATTACGTCCGATATTTCCGAGTCCGATGACTCCCCAGCGTTTGCCTGCTATCTCATTGAATGCCGGCATTTTGTGGCGATAGCACTGTGCATTGATGTAGCCTTCGCGTGAGAAATCGTTATAAAAACGGGTCTGTTGCATCAATTCCAAAGCCATAGCAAATGTGACCTGGGTTACGGAGTCGGTTGAGTATCCGGCTACGTTTTTAACAGCCACGTTGTGTTCTTTTGCTGCCTCTAAATCGATGATATTCATTCCGGTAGCAGCAATGCATATTAGACGTAGCTTAGGTGATGCCTCGATAATTTCACGAGATATCTTCGCACTATTTGTGATAATTATTTCTGCATCAGCGATTCTTTCGATGATTTGTTCTGCCGGAGTATAGTCATATGCGATAAATTCACCAAATTGTGAATATGCCTCCATTCCATCAACTTTGCCGAGTGTCTCGGCGTCCAAAAAAACTATTTTTCTCATATTGTTGTTATTTTTAGTTGCTATTCAATCAGCATATTGCAACCGCGCAACATACTGCCTTTAATTCTGCCATTGACCGAGAAACTGCCATTATCATACAGAATGCCCATATCCTGAGTCTCAATAAATGCACAAGAGTCTACGTTAGCAAGATCTATAATATTGATGCCGCCTATTTTGCCGCATTGCTCGATGCGGCCTGGATTATCGAGTTTCCTAATGTTCACGCGAGCCCACGGTGGCAGCCTGAAAGTTTTGTCTCCGAGAGAATATCCCTGACTCAGCATTTCGCACATTCCATATTCTGAGTGTATTTTATTGACTCCAAAACCGGCACAAAGTTTTTCGTGTAATTCATCTCTTGAAATCTCTTTACGTGTTCCTTTCATTCCACCTGTTTCCATCACAATAAGCTCAGGCATTGAAAGGTGGTAGTGTTCGGCCATATCAAGCAGCGCGAAACTTACTCCCAAAAGAATTGTTTTTTTGTTTGTGCGAAGTGACAATTCTAGTCTGTTGATCAGATCTTCGTAGTTATTCAGGAAGAATCCTCCATCGGCAGCTTGTGCAATAAGTTTGTCTGCCATATAGACCAGCGATGAACCTTCTCGTTCGAGATATTTGGGCAGCAATGCAAACAGTGCCGTATCTTTTATCGGACCATAAAATTGTTCGAATCCGCGATTAAACGCCTGCTCATAGATTCTGATATCACTGACCAGATGTCGACTCGGAGTCATACCTGAAGTGCAGCTGCTGGTAAATGTAATTTGAGCTGCATTTTCTCCACAATATACATCTTGATGTTTGAATGTCTCAATCGGAAGGCACGGAATCTCTTTCCAACTTTTAATGCTGTTAGGGTTAATTTCTGCAATATCCACATATTTACGATATACAGCACATTTGTTATATTGATGCGAAAAGAGTTCAAGGGCAATGCCTTCGAACTCCTTCTCAGTTTTAATATCGAATATTTTTTCGATAGAAATCATTACTAACTATTTATGTTCCATCAGGAAACGTTCGCAATCGAGTGCTGCGATGCAACCAGAACCAGCGGCTGCTACAGCTTGACGATAATGTGGATTTTTGACATCACCCGCAGCGAATACTCCCTCTATATTTGTTCTTGAAGTAGCACCATCGGTGATAATATAACCTTCGTTGTTCAGGTTGAGGTATTTTGCAAATACGCCTGTGTTCGGTGTATGTCCGATTGCGAGGAAAAGACCATCAATAGCAATCTCTTTTCTGACACCTTCGTTGCTGATAATTCTGAGACCTGTAACTCCGTTGTCATCACCCAAAACCTCTTCGGTGTTGTATTCGAATAGAATTTCGAGATTTGTGGTTTCAAATGCACGTTGTTGCATAGCTTTTGATGCACGGAAATAAGGTTTGCGGACAATAATATAGACTTTTCGGCATATTGATGCCAAATATGTAGCCTCTTCGATGGCGGTATCACCACCCCCGACTACGGCTACATCTTTGTTGCGGTAGAAGAAACCATCACAGGTAGCACATGCTGAAACACCCATACCTCTGAATTTAGATTCAGATTCCAATCCAAGATACTTTGCCGTAGCACCTGTGGCAATAATTAGCGATTCTGCTTCAATTTCCTTTTCTCCATCAATTGTCAGTCTGAATGGACGTTGAGATAAGTCTGCTTCGGTAACTATACCGAAACGCACATCTGTTCCGAAACGTTCAGCCTGAGCCTTCATTCGGTCCATTAATTCGTTTCCTGTGATACCTTCAGGGAATCCAGGGAAATTTTCGATTTCAGTGGTTGTCGTTAACTGACCACCGGGTTCGATTCCTTGATAAACGACGGGCTGCAGATTTGCTCGTGCAGCATATATTGCAGCGGTATATCCCGCAGGGCCACTGCCAATAATCAAACATTTAATATGTTCTGCCATATTCATTTTGATTTTAGATTCAACTTGATTACAAATATACAAAATTATATCCAAATTGCAGAAGTTTTGTTTTCGAAATTAAAACAATCATTAAAATTGAATTTTAATTTTGCTATTATGCTGATTTTTAAGTTGCTTGTTCGACTATTTAATTCTGTTTTATATCAAAAAAAAGTATCCCGTCAGGTTGCAGGATACTCTTTTCATATATATACCATCCTTATATTTTCGCTAAGCCTATTGGTATAAATGATTAATCCATTTCTTCTCCGCTTTTGCGAGAGTTGTATGGTTTCAGGATGCCACGTTTAGACGAGCGGATAAATTCGAGAATTTCATCACGTTCGGGAGATTGTGGGATAGTCTGTTCAACAGTATCGCAAGCCTTTGAATAAATCATTCCGCTCTGGAAGATAATTCTGTATATGTCTTGGATTTCTGCAATTTTTTCAGAAGTGAAACCTCTGCGACGCAAGCCGATGAAGTTGATTCCCACGAATGAGATTGGCAAGTGACCTGCTTTTACGAATGCAGGAATATCCTTGTTAATCAATGAACCTCCACCTGTCATAACGTGGGCACCGATTCTGCTGAATTGGTGAACTGCAGTTTGACCTCCGAGAATAGCCCAATCTCCGACTTCAACTTCGCCTGCCAACAGCACACCGTTTACGAGGATTACGTGGTTGCCTACGACGCAGTCGTGTGCAACGTGGGCACAAGCCATAATTAAACAGTCACTACCGACAATGGTTGTTCCTTTAGCAGCAGTACCGCGGCTGATTGTTACACATTCACGAACCACCGTACGATCGCCGATTACGGCAGTTGAATATTCTCCTTTGAATTTAAGGTCTTGCGGTTCGCCTGCGATTACAGCTGTCGGGTGAATTTTACAATCGCGTCCGATGCGGGCTCCGTTTCTAATTACAGCACCCGAACCAATCCACGTTCCGTCGCCGATTTCCACATCACCGTCAACGAATGCAAAGGGTTCAATTGTTACGTTTTCTCCGATTTTTGCTTGTGGATTAACGTATGCCAAATTGCTTATCATAATGTTGTGTGTTTAAGATTGGGTTACTTTTTTTCTTTGGTAATTTGTGCCATAAGTTCGGCTTCGACTGCGAGCACTCCGCCAACGAATGCTTTTGCACCCATATGTACAATTCCGCGACGAATTGGCTCGATTAGTGAAAGTTCGAACTGAAGTGTATCTCCCGGAACAACCTGGCGTTTGAATTTCACGCCGTCAATCTTCATAAAGAATGTCAGGTAATTTTCCGGATCGGGCACTGTGCTCAGTGCGAGAATACCTCCACATTGTGCCATTGCCTCAACAATCAGCACGCCCGGCATTACTGGGTGTGACGGGAAGTGTCCTACGAAGAAAGGTTCATTCATAGTGACATTTTTGATACCCATTACGCTATGGTCGTCAAGGTACATAATCTTATCAACCAGCAAGAATGGCGGACGGTGAGGCAACATTCCCTTAATTTGGTTGATATCCATTACAGGTTCTGCTGCGGGATCGTATTTGTGGGTCGGACTATTTGCCGCTTTACGCAATACTTGACGCACTTTTTTTGCCATTTCTGTATTTGCGAAGTGACCTGGACGGGTAGCAATTACGCGACCTTTGATTCTGCGACCGATGAGTGCCAAATCGCCGAGAATATCAAGCAGTTTGTGTCTTGCACATTCGTTCGGAAATCTCAGTTCAAGGTTATTCAGGAAACCATTTGTGACTTTAATTTCGTTGCTCTTGTTGAATACGTTCGAGATGCGGGCAAGTTCTTCGTCTGAAACAGGATTTTCAACGATTACGATAGCATTGTCCAAATCGCCACCTTTGATAAGGTTGAGTTTGAATAGTGGCTCGAGTTCGTGCAAAAAGACGAATGTTCTGCAAGATGATACCTCTTTGGCAAAATCTTCAATGTTTTCCAGAACTGCGTATTGGTTGCCGAGAACTTTTGAGTTGTAGTCAATATTGACATTTACACTCAGTTTATCATCTGGAAGTATTTCAACTTTTACACCTTTTTCTGCAATTTCGAACGTATATTTCTGGTCAATTTCAAAGTATTCGATTGGTGCATTTTGTTCTGTAAGACCAACTTCCTGGAATTTAGCAGCATACTCTTTAGACGAGCCGTCCATAATCGGAGTCTCAGGTGCATTGATTTCAACCAAAGCATTGTCAATTCCACAGCAGTACATTGCTGCCATAATGTGTTCGATGGTTGAAACTTTCACGCCGCCTTTTTCGATAGTTGTACCTCTTGATGTGTCGGTAACAAACTCTGCCAAAGCATCGATAATCGGAGCCTCAGGAAGATCTATGCGTTGAAATTTGATTCCGTGGTTTTCCGGAGCAGGACAGATGCTCATTGTGACATTAAGCCCTGTGTGAAGGCCCTTACCTATGAAGGTTACCTTTTCTTTTATTGTTTTCTGTTTATCAGCCATTATTTCGAATTATTCGATTTTTACCTTAAATTCAAAAACATTTCGATGCAAAGTTACTATTTATTTTCAAAAGATTCCTATTTTTGCAAAAGTTTTCTCAAATATATTGAAATACATTAGAGTATTAACTCTCTGAAATAGTGGTAAAATAGCGTACTAAGCGGTAAATGAAACCTTTTTTTGAGAATATAGTTATAGCATTAAAATCGTTATTTGGCAGTTCCTTGGAGAATGATCAGCCCTCTGATCAGCAAAATCTTCAGGCTGAGAATTCGGTTGAGAGTGACAAGTTGAAATTGCCATTTATGCCTACACACCAGGGGCTGGGAGAGTGGGCATACGACCATCGTGTCGGAATATTTTCGACATTGTGTTTTGCTGTTGCTGTTTTTTTGATGGCAGAATCTATTCGTATACGTCTGGAGTTGAACAATCCTTTTATGGGAATAGAGGTCGAAATGCCCGAAGAGATTGTCAAAGAAAAAGAACCTGATGTCGATCCGCTAAAGGGTGAGTTTGCAGATATGAGTGACGTGAAAAATGTCAAAGTAAACAGAGATACCGAGTTGAATTCAGCATTGAAGGACGCTAAAGGTAGTGATGCCAAAGAGATATACGAGGAGGCTCAGGAACTCGAAGCAAAAATGAGATCTTCAAAAGAGGCCTACGAGGCGGGGTTGCGTGAACTCGAAGAACATTCAAGAAAGAAAACTGAAACTAAAAATGATAATAAGGAACAAACCGAACAAATGTCTGATTATAAAGGTAATGTGACGGTTAGTTTCTCTCTTAAAGACCGAAAGGCCGTATATCTTCACGTACCTGCATACACCTGTCTTGCAGGAGGTAAGGTTGAAATCAATATTACGGTGAATCGAAGAGGAGAGGTCATTGCAGCATTTGTGGCAAGAGGTTCGTCGTCAGACGAATCGTTACGAGAAGCGGCACTTGATGCTGCTCGTCGGTCAAGATTCAATGTTTCGCAGAGTGCTCCAGAAAAGCAAATAGGTAAAATTTACTACACTTTCATACCGCAGTAGTTATGAAAAAAAGAATACTTATTGAAGACGTTATGGTTGTTCCGATGACTTCGGCAACAGAACCTTACTACAAAGCATCAGTCGGAATAGAAGATGACAAAATAGTGTTGATTTGCAGAAATGGAGATGATGCTCAACGATTTAAAACAGAACCTGATGCCGATGTCAATGTGATTGACGGTCGAGGACGTGTATTGATGCCGGGGTTGATAAATATTCATACTCACGCATCGATGACCCTGCTTAGGGGATATGCTGATGATTACGAGTTGATGGATTGGTTGAATAATTATATTTGGCCATTTGAGGCAAAACTTCAGGCTGAGGACTATCGTTCGGGAGCTCGTCTTGCTGTAGCCGAAATGTTGCTGGGTGGAACTACTTCGATGTTGGATATGTATTTCAATGAAGATTTGATTGCTCACGAGGTGGTGGCAGGTGGAATGCGTGCCTGGTTGGGAACATCATTTCTGCGTAGCCCGCACCAAAAGTATTGCGAAGAGTTGGATCGTGTTGAAAATCTTTTGGTTCGACCCGAGTATTCAAATATAAAATCGGTGATTGCACCTCACGCACCATATACGGTAAGTGATGAGAATCTGAAATGGACTCATTCCGAGGCAGCACGTCGTTCGTTATTATTACATATACACTTGGCTGAAACTTTGGACGAGCAGAGAATTATTGACGAAAAGTGCGGAATGTCACCTGTAGAATATTGTCATAGTCTGGGTATACTTGACCGAAATACGATTGCTGCACACTGTGTACACCTGAGCCAGAAAGATATGGATATTATGGCTGAATGTGGAGTAAATATAGCTCATAACCCTCAAAGTAATATGAAACTTGCCAGCGGAATTGCACCCATTGCCCAAATGATAAAATCTGGAATAAATGTCGGTCTCGGTACAGATGGAGCCTCTTCAAACAACGATTTGGATATGTGGGAAGAGATGAGAACGGCATCATTGTTAGCAAAAGTTTCGACTGGAGATCCTTGTGCATTGCCGGCTTACGAGGCGTTGAAAATGGCAACTGTAAACGGAGCTGTTGCTCTTGGAGTAGCAGATCGTCTTGGGACTATTTCTGAGGGTATGATTGCAGATTTAATTCTTGTCAATGTCGAAAAGGCACACCTTCAGCCTATGCATAATCTGATTTCAACGCTGGTGTATGCAACAAAGAGCAGCGATGTGGATACGGTAATCGTCGGAGGACAAGTGGTTGTAGAAAAGGGTAGACTGACACGACTCGATATGTCAGAGGTGATTGCAGATGCTCGTCGTTCGGTTGAAGCTATTGTCTGCAGAATGAATGTAGATAAAAATTGATAGTGTAAAAATTAAGCTACGGAGTTAGAGAATTTTTCTACTTTTGCAGCCGAAATGAACGAAACGTTTGGGCAAATACTCAAGTTGATCAGTTATGATCCGGATAGACCGTTGATATTCACCGACGGTTTTTTCCTGTTTCTTTTTCTTGTTTTTCTGTTGGTTTATAACGCTCTGAAAAAACGTGATGTAGCCCGAATTCTATTTGTTGTACTTTTTTCGTTGTACTTTTACTACAAGACAAGTGGCGTGTTTGTCTTGTTGCTGATAGGTGTGGCATTGTCAGATTTTGTCATAGCAAAGTTTATTGATGTGGCGAAATCACGACAGTTCCAGAAATGGTTATTAGCACTCAGTTGTTGTATAAATTTGGGAGTGCTTTGTTACTTTAAGTACACGAACTTTTTCGGAATGGCTGTTTCTGAACTTACTGGATGGCATTTCGAAGTAAAGGATATCTTTTTGCCCATTGGAATATCGTTCTATATATTTCAATCAATGAGTTATGTGATTGATATATATCGAGGTAATTTGAAACCGCTGAGATTGTTCAGTGATTATATGTTCTATGTGTCTTTCTTTCCCCAACTTGTAGCAGGGCCGATTGTTAGGGCTACGGATTTTCTTCCGCAGATTTTCAGAAAACCCATTGTTACCAAAGAGATGTTCGGCGAGGGGCTATTCCTGATAATGACCGGGTTATTTAAGAAGGCGGTAATATCTGATTACATAAGTCTGAACTTCGTTGATCGTGTTTTTGATAATCCCCTGTTGTATAGTGGTTTTGAGAATTTGATGGGAGTGTGGGGATATGCTTTGCAAATCTATTGTGATTTTTCGGGTTATTCGGATATGGCAATCGGACTTGCGTTGTTGCTGGGATTCCGATTTAATCGGAATTTTGATTCTCCATATCAGAGTGCAACGATAACCGAGTTCTGGCGCAGATGGCATATTTCGCTGTCGTCGTGGTTGAGAGATTATCTTTACATCTCGCTTGGAGGTAATCGTAAAGGTCGTGTCAGAACTTATGTCAATTTGATGATAACGATGTTGCTGGGTGGATTGTGGCACGGGGCATCGTGGCAGTTCATCGTATGGGGAGCACTGCACGGTGGAGCATTATGCGTACATAAACTCGCAATGAAACTATTCCCTTCGATGCAGCCTTGTGGCGAAAAAATGGTATGGTGGAGAAGAGTGATAGGGGTATTTGTTACATTTAATTTTGTATGTTTGGGTTGGATATTATTCCGAGCCGAGTCTATAGATAAGGTTTGGTTTATGATAGAACGTATATTTACAAATTTTGGTTGGGAGGTGATACCTCAATTCATATCTGGTTATAAGTGGACAGTTGTGATGATATTATTAGGATATGCCTTGCACGCTGTGCCTGATAGTTTGCAACAAAAGGCTATTAACTTTACGATTCGCAGTTCGATGGTTTATAAAGTTGTAGCAACCGTTATTTTGATATGGATTGTAATGCAGTTGAAATCATCGGAACTCCAGCCGTTTATTTATTTCCAATTTTAGATTGTCGTGTATGTCTGTGAGAATTGATAAGTGGCTTTGGGCAGTCAGGGCCTTCAAAACACGTAGTGATGCAGCCGAAGCGTGTCGAAATGGTCGTGTCACGCTTAATGGTACACAAGTGAAACCTTCGCGTGAGGTGAAATGCGGAGATGTTGTCTCGTTTCGCAGAATGCCTGTAATATATACGTATCGGATAATTCAAGAGGTGTCAAGTCGACAAGGAGCCAAAAATTTGGATCAATATATTGAAAACATTACGCCCCAAGAGGAGTTAGATAAATTGAATGCTCCCAATGAGATGATGTTTTTTGTACGTGATCGTGGTACGGGAAGACCCACGAAAAAAGATCGTCGTGTGATTGATTCTACAATAGAGAACTTCTTCTTTGATGCTGACGATGATTTTGACGATCTTCTATAATATTGATTTCTCGGCGGAGAGCCCGATTGCTCCACCGTTGAGGTTTTATTGTCAATCGGCCTGTTGAGGACTTGGTTGTGGAGTCGACATTTTCATTCAGCCATTTGATATATGAGTAGATCCAATCTTCAGCCACTACCCGAATCGGAATAGATAGACCCAGAGAGGTAATGATTTTTTCTGCACGAAACGAGTCTGTTGCAATCGTATAGACTTTGTCGGAGCTGGTAGTTTTTTCTCCGGCGAGTGAATCAATCTTGACAGCAAGACCTTTGCGGCGTGCATCTATTGACCAGAATAGTCCTCCTATATTGTAGATGTTATGGATTGTCCGTTGCAGATGACCCTCTGGAGTCGCTCTGATCAAATCGTCGTTAATGGAAAACATTTGTTGGTAGATTTCGTTGGCACTCTTCGAAAGTAGTTTGAGTAATTGTTCCTCGGTGAGGGAGAACGTGACGAGTTTATTGTCGTAAGGGAACAGTTTGAGAATATCACGTATTTTGCTCTTTGTTGTAAGTGTGTCATCAAGTGAATTTGCTGCTGAGATTGAGATATCTGCATCTGCTGCAGTCAATTGAAATCTGTGTGCAGTATGCAGAAAGTCTGTTGAGCCTTCAAGTGTCGAACGTGCTGAGATGGTAGAATCAACTGCCGAAACATTCTGTGTGATGAACGATTTGACAATATCATAGATTTTGTCGAACCCCCTAGCTGCAGAGTAATCTTCGGCTGATAAGTATGTCATTGATGTATCTTTGCCGAACTTGCGAATTACTAAGAAACGGTGGTGAAAGTCGCTGCTATCGAGTTGGCTGATTGCTTTTTTTGTTGCGTGAGAGTTCAGCAGTTCTGTAACATCATCAGGTAATTGGTCTATTCGGTCGAACTGAACAATTGAGTCTGCAACCTCAAAGATATTATGTTTTACAGTAGCCGTACGATACTCTCGTGATGGATTATTTCCGATATTTATGGCAAATATCCTGCTTGACGAGTCGCTGCGATGTGAATGAATATAGGTAGCAACACGTTGCAAAGAGTATTTATTGCGGTGATTGTTAATGAAATTGTATTCGAGAATATGATGTTGGTAGTTGCGTGTTATAACAACGCGTAACGGACGTACCTCCTCAGCCGTGCTGAAGAATGACAACACGGCTGAAAAGATTAGAGTTAAGATTATTTTATAATACCCTTTAATAGCTCTAAAGTTGAGTAAGAGGTCATATCGTACATTTCGACAGGCACTATCGAAACGTAACCGTTTTCCAGAGCCCACTGATCGGTTTCGGTTTTGTCGCCATCTTCGCGATCGTGGAAATGTCCGCCCAGCCAATAGTATTCACGACCTTTGGGATCGAAGTGTTGTTCGAATTCCTCAATCCACACACCTCGGCTCTGGCGACACAATTTTATACCTTTGATTTGGTCGGTGGCAAGTGTTGGGAAATTCACATTCAGACACAATGGTTTGGGGAGATCCTTGCGATTGATTACATCG
The DNA here is from genome assembly GCA_904501625.1 of uncultured Rikenellaceae bacterium. Lineage (GTDB taxonomy): Bacteria > Bacteroidota > Bacteroidia > Bacteroidales > Rikenellaceae > CAJGBR01. The sequence goes on along the minus strand of CAJGBR010000006.1, from coordinate 32,862 downwards.
AGAATAATCTTTCGGCTGTAATGTAGTGTGGCTTCGAGATCCGCTTCGGTATTGTGATCAATCAATGATAATCCGATGGCTGGAATGCCGTAATAACTTGCCTCGGCAGCAGCTCCGATTGTGCCTGAGTAGATGACACTTATAGCAGAATTTGAACCGTGATTGATTCCTGATAACGTAAGTGATGGACGTTCCTGAAGCAGCCGGTCGAATGCAAGTTTGATGCAATCGGTTGGCGTTCCAGAACAAGCATAGATTGTGACATTGTTGTCCTGTCTTATTTTACGGATAAACAGTGGGTGATCCATTGTTATAGCGTGTGATTTCCCAGATTGAGGAATTTCAGGTGCAACTGCCACTACGCGGGCAAATTCGGATACCATATTTATCAGTGCATTGAATCCGGGTGCTGCATAGCCATCATCATTGGTTATGAGAATTAGAGGTTTATTATTCATTTATTTTGTTGTTTTCGGCATTGATGAATGTTTCTGCCAGAAGTAGATCTTCGGCAGTCGTAATCTTGATGTTTTTTCGATCACCTTCGACCAGTGTGATTCTGTATCCTGCAGCCTCTACGACCGAAGCGTCATCCGTAAAATTGGCCGTGTAGTCGCAATCATATGCCTTACGCAACCATTCGCTACGGAAAATCTGTGGAGTTTGAACCATTACAAAACGGTTGCGATCCACAGGCGAATTTTCTCCTGTCTCAGATAGACGTCGCATTGAGTCTACGGGTTTGATGGTTGGGATTGCACAGCCGTTGGTTTCTGCCGAATAGATAAGCGATTCGATCAATTCGAGAGTCACCAAAGGTCTTACTCCGTCGTGAACTGCGATATATTCAGCATCCTTCAATGCGATAATGCCGTTTTTGACGGAATGGAATCTCTCGTCACCTCCAACTACAACCGAGTGAGGTACATTACATTGATATTCACTGTACAACTTGTTCCAGGTTGAGATCCACTGATTTGGCAATACCACTACAAATTCTCCCTGTGGACAGGCTTTGTATATTCTCTCCAGGGTGTGTATCAGGATCGGGCGTCCACATAGATTTATGAACTGCTTGGGCAGTTCTGTTCCCATTCTTTTGCCGACGCCACCTGCTGTAATGATGAATCCGATTTTAGCCATTGTTGTGACGAATCTTGCGGAATCTCAGTTTGATAACACCCCAGAATGCCTCTCCGAAGATTGAACTGCTCATTTTCGAGGTTCCGAGAGTACGGTCTGTAAATATAATTGGAATTTCAGTTACTGGGAATCCTAATCTCCAAGCGGTGTATTTCATTTCGATTTGGAAACCGTATCCTTTCATTTGTATTTTGTCGAGGTTGATTGTTCTCAGCAGTTCGTCAGAGTAGCAAACAAATCCTGCCGTAGCATCTCTAACGGGCATTCGAGTGACCATTCGTACATATACTGATGCGTAATAGGACATAATGATTCGTGACATCGGCCAATTTACGACATTTACACCTGTCACATATCTCGAGCCAATGACCATACCTGTCTTTTGTTTCCTGATCTGTTCGGCCATTCGGACCAGATCTTTCGGGTTATGAGAGAAATCTGCGTCCATTTCGAATATGTATCCGTAACCCTTATCCAATGCCCATTTGAAGCCTGTGATGTATGCAGTTCCAAGTCCGAGTTTTCCTTTGCGTTCGAGGATATGCAGTCTTTCAGAGAATTCATTTTGCATATTCTTGACGATTTCTGCAGTGCCGTCAGGCGAACCGTCATCAATGACCAATATGTGAAAATCGCCCTCCAAAGCCATTACGGCACGGATTATAGCTTCGATGTTTTCACGTTCGTTGTACGTTGGTATCAGTACAATGTTTTTTTTGTTACCTGTCATAATTTAGAAAGGATTTGTTGTAGTGCAAATTTATAAATATTTCCTGAATTTTCATAAAATTATTACCTTTGTCTTCAAATCAATTGTTATTTTATGCGAGTAAAAAATTTTTTTGTTGCAGTTTTGCTTTTGAGTATGGAGGTCTCATTTGCTCAAAATGTAGATACTGCACTTAAAATAGAGGAGTATGGTCGTGGTTCGGTGGTGTTAAAATGGGAAAATCCCGAACGACTTTCGAAAGATGATTATATTTCCCGTTATTTTACGAGGGTGAAAAGTCTCGAAATGTGCGGAGAACTTGAAGCATATTCGATTACGGCTCGTGGTGAGATGTTAAAGGTAGAGTATACTTCAGAACGGGCTGCGGAGATTGCTTACAGACGATTGATTGGTATGCTTAAGGTAGACCGACGTGGCTTGATTCGAAAACGTCAGGTTATGGTACTGCCAACTTGTCATATAGTAGATTATTGTGATTCACAAATTGATGAGGCCGAACTGCTTGATACAGATGAGTGGATTCCAATCGAAAAACTAACCAATCAACTTGAACGTGTTTCAGAGGGGTGGTCTTCGGTGGCAGTGCTGAAACTGAATAACAAAGCCGATTGGTTTGTTGAGAGTCCGATATTAAAAAGACATTTTTCTGCAATTGAGAGTCGCGATTACTACACCTTTGATCAGTTAAGTAAATTGGGTGCAGTTGCACGAACCCGAAATCTTACATTAGTGCTGGAACTGACTCCACATCTGTGTGAACGATTTGAGGCTGCCGTAGGGCATACGGCCCTGTCGCTTGAGGGAGAGTCGGTTATGGTTTCACTTGTCAATGAAATGCTTGCCGCAGTGTCTGATGTTGTTGTAAGATTGAGAGTACCACAATCGCGTTACACAGAAAAACTTGCCAAACTGAAGAATAAACGTTTTGAACTAATTTTGGAATAATGTCACGAGAGATCACATTGAGTCTGACTCCGCGTCAGAGTTCGCTGAGTGAAGAGTATCTGCCTATTGCAGCACGACAGTTAGGCATAGCCCACAACCAGATTGCATTTGCACGTGTGGTCAAACGAAGTATTGATGCTCGTCGCGGAAAAATAAAAGTGAATCTGACCCTTGAATTGTTTATTGATAATGAGCAGATTCCTGAACCTCCGAGGTTTGAGTGGCAAGATGTATCGGGACGAACTCCGGTAGTGGTAGTGGGAGCAGGTCCTGCCGGACTATTTGCTGCACTCAGACTGATAGAACTCGGAGTCTGTCCGATTGTTATTGAACGAGGACGTGATGTCTCGACCCGAAAACGTGATATCGCACAGATAAATCGTGGAGTATCGGTAGATCCAGATTCGAATTACGCATTTGGTGAAGGTGGTGCAGGTGCATACTCAGATGGAAAACTATTCTCACGATCGAAAAAACGTGGTGATTTTCGTCGAATACTTGACAGATTCCACCACTTCGGAGCAGATGAGTCAATATTATATGATGCACATCCGCATATCGGAACAGACCGATTGCCACAAATAATAGCGGCGATGCGTGAGCAGATAAAGTATAGCGGCGGAAAAATTCTGTTCGAAACATCATTGTCCGATATAGAAATAAAAAATAATCGTGTAAAGAGTGTTATTACGAGGTCAGGTGAACGAATCGAATCCGCCGCCGTAATTCTCGCGACAGGTCATTCTGCACGTGATATCTATGAATTGTTGCATCGAAAAGGAGTGAAACTTGAAGCAAAATCTTTTGCCGTAGGAGTGCGTGTTGAACACCCTCAGTCGTTAATTGATACGATGCAGTATCATCTACCAGAACGCGGAGAATGGTTGCCCGCAGCTGCATATTCGTTAGTTGCACAAGTTGGAGGTCGTGGCGTGTATTCGTTCTGTATGTGTCCAGGAGGATTTATTGTTCCAGCAAAGACTGCTGACAATCAAGCTGTTGTGAATGGAATGTCTCCGTGGAGACGCAATTCGCCATACGCAAATTCGGGAATTGTGACAGAGGTGCGTCCTGAGGATTTTGCTGAACTGATTCCTCAATATGGAGTCCTCGCTGGAATGGAGTTTCAGCGTCGTCTTGAACAGATTGCCGCAGAAAATGGAGCTGACAAACATAGAGTGCCGGCTCAGTGTCTGACCGATTTTGTCAATGGAAAATTGTCTGCCGAGTTACCCAAAACGTCGTATGTTCCGGGAACTGTCTCTTCTCAGATGGGAGAATGGATGCCGAAGTTCATACTGCGGTCATTGAGGGGCGGTTTTCAGGAATTTGACAAGAAAATGAGAGGCTTTATTACGAATCGGGCTCAGGTGTTGGGGGTGGAATCAAGAACCTCGTCGCCTGTCAGAATTCCGCGAGATGGTGAAACATTGCGTCATTTGGAACTGGAAAATCTATACCCATCGGCCGAAGGTGCCGGCTATGCAGGTGGAATATTGTCCGCAGCAATAGATGGTGAACGTTGTGCTGAAGCTGCCGTAAGAGATATACGTTAGGGTAGAAGAAAATAGTAGTAGGTCGAATTCCTGATTAAAAATGTCAGGAATTCGGCTTTTTTTATATAGGTAATGCCGTATCTGAAATTTTTTTAGTACATTTGTGGAAAATTTGTTATTATGACTCAAGAAGAAGTATTTAAGAAACTCGTTGCACATTGTAAAGAGTATGGATTTATATTCCCGTCAAGTGAAATTTATGACGGTCTGGCAGCTGTATACGATTATGGACAACTCGGTGTTGAACTCAAAAACAATATCAAAAAATATTGGTGGGATTCGATGGTAAAACTCAATTCGAATATCGTGGGTATCGATGCTGCTATATTTATGCACCCAAAGGTGTGGGAGGCATCAGGCCACGTAGGTGCGTTTAATGATCCACTGATTGACAATAAAGATTCAAAAAAACGCTACCGTGCAGATGTGCTGATTGAAGAGTGGTGTGAAAAACAAAACGAAAAAATAAATAAAGAGGTTGCTAAAGCTGCAAAACGTTTCGGAGAATCATTTGACGAGACAATGTTCCGTCAGACAAATCCGAGAGTTATTGATATTCAGAATAAAATCAGTGCAGTACAGCAAAGAATGGTTACTGCCCTCGAAGAAAATAATCTTGCAGAAGTAAAACAAATCATTCTTGATTGTGAGATTGTATGTCCAATTTCAGGTTCGCGTAACTGGACAGATGTAAGACAATTTAATCTGATGTTCGATACTAAAATAGGTTCTGTAGCCGAGGGTGCAAATACAATTTACCTCAGACCAGAAACTGCTCAGGGTATCTTCGTGAATTTCCTGAATGTGCAAAAAAGTGGACGTATGAAAATTCCGTTCGGAATCGCTCAGATGGGTAAGGCTTTCAGAAATGAAATCGTTGCACGTCAGTTCATCTTCAGAATGAGAGAGTTTGAACAGATGGAGATGCAGTTCTTTGTGCAGCCAGGTCAGGAAATACAGTGGTTCAATCATTGGAAAAATTTTAGAATGAAATGGCACCGTGCTCTCGGACTTGGTGACGATAAGTATAGATATCACGACCATGAAAAACTTGCACATTATGCAAATGCGGCAACCGATGTCGAATTCCAATTCCCGTTCGGATTTAAAGAGGTTGAGGGCATTCACTCAAGAACCGATTACGACCTGAGTCGCCATCAACAGTTCTCAGGCCGCAAGATTCAGTATTTCGATCCTGAATCAGGTGAAAGTTTTGTTCCGTATGTGGTTGAAACATCTATCGGAGTGGATCGAATGTTCTTGCAGATTATGTCTGCGGCTTATGCCGAAGAACAACTCGAAGGTGGCGAACAACGTGTGGTTTTGAGAATTCCTGCTGCACTCGCCCCAATAAAAGTTGCAGTTATGCCGTTAGTAAAGAAAGACGGACTGCCAGAGGTTGCTCGTGATATTGTCAATAAACTCAAGTTTGATTATATGTGTCAATATGACGAAAAGGATTCAATCGGCAAACGTTACCGTCGTCAAGATGCTATCGGAACTCCACTGTGTGTAACAGTAGATCACCAAACACTCGAAGATGGAATGGTAACGGTGCGTCACCGCGATTCGATGCAACAACAACGCATCAAAATTGAGGAACTTCAGCAGATTGTCGAAACTGAAGTTTCAATGAAAAAGTTGTTCGAAAAATTAATGGATTAGACATAATGGCAAGAATAGCACTATTCCCGGGCTCGTTTGACCCGTTTACGCGGGGACATAAAGCATTGGTCGATCAAGGTCTCGAATTGTTTGATCATATAGTCATTGGAGTAGGGCGAAACTTCAATAAAAGAGGTCTGTTGAGTGACGATACAAAGATACGACTTATCAGAGATGTCTTCGCAGAACAACCTCGTGTGTCGGTGGAATTGTATGAATCGTTGACAGTGGATTTCTGTCAACAACGTGAAATCCGATTCTTGCTGAGGGGAATGAGAAATGCTCAAGATTTCGAGTTTGAACGAAATATGATGCAGGTTAATAACATACTTGATCCGAAATTAACAACCGTAATGCTTTTTACAAATCCGAAATATGAGGCAGTATCTTCAAGTGTGGTAAGAGAACTCGTAACTTTTGGTAAAAATGTAAATGAGTTTATGCCTGAAGGTATTGAAATTGAAAACTACTTGTGAAATTGAATAACAAAAAATAGACCCAAATGGAATTTACAGCTGAAATGATTGCTGCATTTATAGGCGGCGAAATCGTTGGAAATAAAGAGGCCAAAGTTTGGTCAATGGGAAAAATTGAAGAAGGTAAAGAGGGCGAAATCTCGTTCTTGTCAAATCCGAAATATGAAAAGTATATATACGATAGCGGTGCATCAATCGTCATTGTAAACAAAAGCTTTGAACCTGAACGACCGGTGCGTCCGACAATGATAAAGGTGGATAATGCTTATGAATGTTTCGCTAAGTTGTTAGATTTATATGTGGCCAATCTGCCAAGAAAAAAAGGAGTATCGAAGATGGCTGCAATCGCAGAGGGTGTGCAACTTGACGAAGATGCTTATGTCGGAGAATTCTCGGTAATATCTGAAGGCGTGAAGCTAGGTAAAAAAGTCTCTATTTATCCCCAGGTTTATATCGGTGATAATGTGACAATCGGAGATGATGTGATACTCTATCCAGGTGTTAAGATCTATAAGGATTGTGTAATCGGCAATCGTGTGATAATTCACTCAGGTACTGTTGTCGGTGCTGACGGATTTGGCTTTGCACCTGTTGGTGATACCTATAAGAAGATACCTCAGGTTGGAAATGTTATTATCGAAGACGATGTGGAAATCGGAGCTAATACTTGTGTTGACCGTGCAACGATGGGTTCAACCATAATTCATAAAGGTGTTAAACTTGATAATTTGGTGCAGATAGCACACAATGTGACAGTGGGTGATAATACGGTTATTGCAGCTGAAGCAGGCATTGCAGGATCAACACATATCGGTAAGAATTGTATGTTTGGCGGTCAATCGGCTACAACGGGCCACTTGCATATTGGTGACAGAGTTGTTATTGCATCAAGAGGTGCAGTTATGTCGGATATCGAGGATAATACATCGTGGATGGGTGCACCGGCACTGCCGACAGTGCGTGCTCGCCGAGCTCATATTATCTACTCGAAACTGCCTGAAATTTACAAAACAATAGCCGACCTTGAAAAAAAGGTCGAGGAGTTGAGTAAAAAATAAACCGTTCTCAATATCGCATAGTGTCGGAAAATCTGATCATAATGGGTGTCGATCCAGGAACCAATTTTACTGGTTACGGTATCGTTGAGGTCGTGAATCGAAAACCCCGATGTGTGACTATGGGTTGGATCGATCTCTCGAAATTTGATGATCCATACTTGAAATTACGTCATATTTTTGAACGTGTCAGTGGAATCATTGATGCATATAAACCGACACAAGTTGCGTTTGAATCTCCGTTTTTCGGAGAAAATGTGCAGAGTATGTTGAAATTGGGGCGAGCTCAGGGAGTGGCAATGGCTGCAGCACTGACAAAAGGGGTGCCCGTAGCAGAGTATGCTCCACGTAAGGTGAAGATCTCGGTGACGGGTAATGGCAGTGCAACCAAAGAGCAGGTAGCTACGATGTTGAAAAATATACTAAAACTTGAGTTGTTGCCCAAGAAACTTGATGCTACGGATGGGCTGGCAGTGGCTATGTGTCATTATTACGAATCCTGTGGCGTTATTCCCAAGTCAACGGGTAAAGGTTGGAGTGAATTTGTGAAAAACAATCCTGATCGAATTAAAAAATAAAAAAAACGTCTAAATCTGACAACAATTATTTTTTTTGATTCGTTATATTAAGGGATTGTAATTTTGATGAAATGATGAAACAACAATTGTTCAAAAACTTGGTAGTCGTCTTTGGAGCAGCATTGGTTAATGCGATCCCGAGTTTGGCTCAGTCGTATTTGAATTTGACCAGTAGGAGTCCTCAAAAAAAAGTAATATCGTCAAATAGAGGAAAGAATGGTTTTGTGTTGAGGGGTAACGTTGAGGGTGTGAATGGCAAAATTTATATGGTCGAAGCAGGTATTCCAAATGCTGCGGTTTTGGATTCGACGATGGCTGTGAATGGCCGTTTTGTGTTCAAAGGAACACTGACCTCTCCTGTAATGGTGACTTTGGTGCAGCCAGATAGAATTAATTTTTCTCCGATATTTATCGAAAATGGAGAAATGATGGTTTATGGTCGTGCTAATAATCGAGAGATTAATGTTTATGGTTCTATTACAGATCAGAAATATCGTGATCGAAATCGTCAAGTCAATGAGTTGGTCGAACAATATCTTACAAACAGAAGTATGATGGGTGAACTGACATCTGAAATCAGTAGGTTCAATATGGACTTCATTGAAAAAAATTTAGATTGTGTGGTGTCGGCTTATGTTTTATTGACAGAATTTGTGAACTCGTTGCCGTTGCAGGCAATAAAATATAAACTCGAAAGTTTTTCTGAAGAGGTGAAAAAATCACCATATGTCAGAGAACTTAAGAATTATGTGGATAGGGTCGAAGCTACGAGTGTTGGCAAGAAGTTCATTGATGTGCAGTTGCCTGACCTGAACGGAAAAATACAAAAACTCTCAGAGTTGATAGGCAATGGTAAATATATTTTGCTGAACTTCTGGGCATCGTGGTGTTTGCCTTGCCGTGAAACAAATGAAGAATTGGCCCGAATTTATAGAGAATTTTCATCATTGGGATTCGATATATACAACGTAGCAATGGATCGAAATTACGATGAGTGGGTTAATGCAGTGGGTAGATACGGTGTCTGCGGAACTAATGTGAGTAACCTAAAATCGTGGAATTGTCCGGCTGCGAGATCTTATGGGGTAAATGTAGCTCCGATGATGTTGCTTATAGACCCTCAAGGAATAATTATCGAACGAGGAATGGATATTAGTTTGTTAAGAGTAAAACTTGGACAAATTTTTAGACGAAGTCTTTCGTCACTAATTAACTGATAGTGCTGAAGTATTTATACATATTGATTCTGGTTGTACTGCTCGGAACAGTTGATGGCAATTGTGCTGTCAATCGGGAGATCGCGTATTCGTCGGAAGAAACTTATATCATCGACCAGATGCGTGACTACTGTCAACTCGTGAGTGACAATTGGTCGGGTGTGCCATCAGGAGAAATTCGCCATACAACGAACTATCGGGTTGTGGTGAATGTTCATTTCAATTTTGTGTATAAATCTCGAAAAAATATTACTGATAGAATTCAGTGTCAACGAATCTTAGCCTCAAACGAGTCGGATGTGCAAATTATTCATTCCGATAAAATTTATCACGTTATCGCTTTGAGGCGCATCATCATTTAGTGTTAATATTGTTTTGAAATGAGTTATCTATAATGTTTTAAAAGATAACTCTGATGTGTTGCATTGTAACTTGATGTTATGGTGACAACAGGTGTGTTGTAATCTCACAACACATAGTCTTTAATTTTAATAATATTAATACAAACAATAGATAATGAAATCAATTTTGAATGGATCTGCCGAAGGAAAATTTTCGGTAGTCGCAAATAAAAAAGCCGTTGCACTGGCAGTTGTATTGTTGTTGGTTGCAGTGGTAGCCTTCGTAATGGCTGGTAAAATGTCCGGACTCGCATATATCGGAACAGTGTTGTTGGGATTCGTATTCGTAATCGTTGCATTGATAAAATTTATCGGAGGTCGCGAATATATCTACAATCCAACTCATAGCAGATTGTCTAAAGAAACAATCTTCTTTGATATCTCTAATTCAACCCAAATTCGCAATATATTGGAATCAGGTGAATACAAAAAGTTGGTGGATCATAAAACTGATTTGAAAACAGGTGGTGGAGCCCGTCTCGATGCTATTATTACTGAGGATGGAAAATATGCAGCTTATCAGTTGTATGTTTATGTCCCATATTCATACGAACCTGTTACTGAACTTGTTGATGTAAATCCATCAAATATAAAACAATTTGTTGAAACAGTTAGATATTGCGTGAAACGATAAAAAATTACTGAATTTAATATACAATAATCTCGAAATTATACTTGTACGTGTAGGCTCGCTTCTTCGGAAGTGGGCCTTTTTTTATGAATGATTTTTATTTTTTCTTAAAAATTCATATATTTGTCATAATGTTTAGTCGAAAAATACTTTAGTATATAATGTGTGGTATTGTAGGTTATATTGGAGATCGTGATGCTTATGATGTGCTAATTAAAGGTTTACGTCGATTGGAGTATCGCGGTTATGATAGTGCGGGGTTGAGTCTGATGCCTCGTGCTGGCGAACTTAATTGCTATAAAACACGTGGCAAAGTTGCGGAACTCGAACGCTATGCACAAGATAAGGATAAAAGCGGTACACTCGGAATCGCTCACACAAGATGGGCAACTCACGGAGAACCCAATGATATCAATGCTCATCCTCACTACTCTCAGTCAGGTGACTTGTCGATGATTCATAACGGAATTATCGAAAACTATGTTACACTGAGAACCAAACTCGAACAAGTCGGATACACGTTTAAAAGTACGACTGATAGCGAGGTCGTTGTTAATTTGATAGAATATATCCGTAACACAATGGGATTAGATTTGTGTAGCTCGGTACAACACGCTTTGAATCAGGTTGTTGGTGCGTATGCTATTGCAGTGATTGACCGAAATGATCCGAATTTACTGATCGGAGCCCGCAAGTCGAGTCCGCTTGTTGTTGGAGTCGGTGAAAACGAATTCTTTTTAGCAAGTGACGCAACTCCGATTGTCGAGTATACAAATAAAGTCGTATATCTTGATGATGAACAGATCGTATTGCTCAGACGTGGCGAGGAGATGAAAATTGTCGATCTGTCGAATGTGGTGGTTACCCCTGAAATTCACGAGTTGACGCTTGATTTAAGTGTGCTTGAGAAGGGTGGGTATCCGCATTTTATGCTGAAGGAAATCTATGAGCAGTCGCGTACAATTCAGGATTGTATTCGAGGTCGAGTCAATTCAGAAGGTACTGAAGTTATCTTGTCTGGCGTGAGTCAGAATCGCGACAAATTTATGGCTGCCGGTAGAATCATCTTTGTGGCTTGTGGAACATCTTGGCACGCTGCATTGATCGGAAAACAGATGATTGAAGAGTTCTGTCGAATACCAGCTTATGTCGAGTATGCATCTGAATTCCGTTATAGAAATCCCGTAATCAATGAAGATGATATAGTTATTGCGATTTCACAATCAGGCGAGACTGCCGATACGCTGGCTGCCGTTGAATTGGCCAAACAGAAAAAGGCTTTCGTTTATGGAATCTGTAATGTGGTTGGGTCGTCTATTGCACGTGCAACTCATTCGGGGTCGTATATCCACGTGGGACCAGAAGTGGGTGTAGCTTCAACTAAAGCATTTACGGGTCAAGTTACGACTTTGGCAATGTTGACCATCACCATAGCAAAAGAACGAGGAACAATCTCTGATGAACGATATGTTCAAATGATTAAGTCGTTGCAACAGTTGCCGCAACAAATGGACGTGGTGCTCAAACAGCGTGAAAAAATCGAGGAACTCTCTAAAATATTTACTTATGCCAATAATTTCATCTACCTTGGTCGTGGTTATAATTACCCAGTTGCACTTGAGGGAGCATTGAAATTGAAGGAGATTTCTTATATACACGCAGAGGGTTATCCCGCAGCCGAAATGAAACACGGCCCGATTGCCCTGATTGATGCCGAGATGCCCGTAGTTGCGATTGCAACATCAGATAGCATCTATGAAAAAACAATATCGAATATTCAGGAAATTAAAGCTCGTTCGGGTCGGGTACTTGCTCTGGTGAGTGAGGGTGATAACCAAATCGGTAATATTGTCGATTATGTAATCGAGGTGCCAACGACCGATGAATTCTTGATGCCGATATTGTCGTCTATTCCATTGCAACTATTGGCATACTTTATCGCAGTGAACAAAGGACGTGATGTAGATCGTCCTCGAAATTTGGCAAAATCGGTAACTGTCGAATAATTCTAATTGCGGAGATTCTACGATCTTCGCAATTTTTTTGCAGTGTAGTTAAATTAATAGGATAAATATAAAAAAAATGAGAATTAATTTCTACTTTTGTGGTATACATTGTTATTATAATTGATTACTGATTATGGATTTGAAAGAGATTTTGGCCGTGTCAGGCCAACCCGGATTGTTTAAGTTTGTTGCACAGTCACCTAATGGAGTAATCGTTGAAGCTGTTGCAACCGGAAAAAGAACTAAATTTTCGGCTAACTCACGAGTTAGTTCTTTGGGAGATATTTCTGTCTTTACGATGGAGGAAGATTTGCCTTTGGAAAAAGTTTTTGCGGCATTCTATAATCTTACAGAAGGAAAACAAACAATCAGTCACAAATCTTCGGCTGAAGAATTAAAGAAAGTATTTGGTGAGGCTGTTCCTCAATATGATCGCGATCAAGTGAGAGTTTCAGATATGGTGAAAATCGTAAACTGGTATAATCTGTTGGTCGAACATAATCTGTATGAGCCTGCTAAAGACGAGGCTGAACAAGAGAGTGCAGATAACGAATAATTGAAAATGATTTTTGAGAAAGAGCAATTCTGAATTGCTCTTTTTTTTATGCAATATTTTTTTGTAACGGTGCGTTGTTATAACATAATTATTAAATAGTTATGAAAAATAGATCTTATTTTGGCATATTATTGTTGTCTGTTTTGGCAAGCGTAGTTACAACACTAGTTGTAAATCACAAGTGTAATGATAATTTAAACCATCTTACGAAGATAGGACCCAATATTGATGAGGTTGCAGATGTGTCGAAAAATAGATTGTTACCCGATTTGACAGTCGCCTCGCAACAAGGGGTTGAAGCAGTCGTCTGTATAGAAAATAGAGCTGTGAGTGGTAATAAACGGGTATATAGTTTTTTCGGAATACCCTTTGCAATCCCTCAGGGAGAGACTACTCGTATCTCAAGTGGCTCTGGTGTGATAATCTCATCTGATGGGTATATCGTGACAAATAACCACGTGGTTGATGGATCGAAGCAGTTGAAGGTTACCCTCAATGATCGCCGCAGTTATCCGGCAAGAATAATCGCCCAGGATCCTTCGACAGATATAGCACTGATAAAAATTGAAGAAAAAGATTTGCAGTGGTTGCCGTTTGGTAATTCCGATTCGTTGAAGCTGGGAGAGTGGGTCTTGGCTATTGGTAATCCTTATAACTTGACTTCAACAGTAACAGCAGGAATCGTAAGTGCTAAAGCAAGAAATCTTTTTGTGAACGATTCGGATTTCAGAATCGAGTCATTTATTCAGACCGATGCCGCTGTCAATACGGGGAATTCGGGCGGAGCTCTGCTCAACGCAAAAGGTGAAATTGTCGGGATAAATACGGTGATAAAGTCGCCAACTGGAAGTTATGCCGGATATTCATTTGCTGTTCCTTCGTCAATTGTGTCAAAAATTGTCGCCGATATGAGAGAGTTTGGAGATGTCAGACGCGGAGTTCTTGGTGTTTCGATGGCTGAAATAACAGATGATTTTATCCGAAAAATGGGTACAAGATACCAAATAGATGAGGTCGAAGGTGTATTAGTTGTGGCAGTTCTGGTAGGTAGTGCAGCACAAGATGCTGGAATTAAACCTGGTGATGTGATACTCGAAGTTAGTGGTGTTAAGACAAATAGTCCGTCACAAGTGCAGGAGATTATTGCCCGACTGCGTCCCGATGATAAAATTAAACTTTTGATAAAAAGAGGTTCTGAAATGAAACATTTTGATGTGGTTTTGCGTAATAAGAACGTCAGGGGTAATTAATACATTTAAGGTATCTTAAAAATATAATGAGACAATTAAAAATTACGAAATCCATAACCAACCGCGAAAGTGCATCGTTGGATAAGTATCTGCAAGAAATCGGGAAAGAAGATTTGATTTCGGTCGAAGAGGAGGTCGAACTCGCCCAAAGAATCAGAAAAGGTGATCAGAGTGCTCTGGAAAAATTGACACGTGCAAATCTTCGTTTTGTTGTATCTGTGGCAAAACAATATCAAAATCAAGGACTTAGTCTGCCTGACCTTATCAATGAGGGTAATTTGGGACTGATTAAGGCTGCTGAAAAATTCGATGAAACCCGAGGATTTAAATTTATCTCTTATGCAGTTTGGTGGATTCGTCAATCAATTTTGCAGGCATTGGCAGAACAATCTAGAATCGTTCGATTGCCTCTGAATCAGGTTGGATCTCTCAATAAAATCAATAAAGCATTTGCTCGATTTGAACAGGAACACGAACGTACACCATCTCCTGAGGAACTAGCATTGGAATTGGATCTCCCGAAGGAAAAGGTGGCAGATACGTTGAGAGTTTCCGGTCGTCACGTTTCGGTTGATGCACCATTTTCAGATGGTGAAGATAACAGTTTGTTAGATGTGCTGGTGAATACAGATTCTCCAAATGCAGACAGAGGGCTGATCAACGAATCGTTGTATACTGAAGTTGATCGTGCCTTGTCAACACTCACCGAACGTGAACGCGATATCGTAAGATATTTCTTCGGAATTGGTTGTGCCGAAATGACCCTCGAAGAGATAGGTGAAGAGTTTGGCCTAACCCGTGAACGTGTGCGTCAGATTAAAGAAAAGGCTATACGTAGATTAAGACATAGTTCTCGTAGCAAGTTGCTCAAATCTTATTTGGGATAGACTGCGTGAAATTTAGAGATAGAGAGCGGTTTTTTATAGTCGCTCTCTTTTTTTGATAAACCGATGAAGGGCGAATTGTTTCTGACTCAAGATGGGTCATCAAGCCTAAGGCATAGTTTGCTTGGAGACTCGTACCATTCCGAGGGCGGTGCTGTGAGTGAATCGTTGCACGTTTATATTGATGCAGGATTTAACTCACTGGATAAGAACCATATTTCAATTTTTGAGATGGGTTTTGGTACGGGATTGAATTGTGCATTGACTCTGTTTCAGGCAATTCGAAACTCGGTAAGTGTTGATTATCATTCGGTAGAGTTGTATCCAATTGACCAGGAGGTTGTTCGTGAGTTGAACTACTTTAAGGGTGATGCTCGGCAGAGAGAGTTATTTGAAACACTGCACCGTGTAGGGTGGAATAATCAGCAGAATATTGTCCCTGGATTTACACTGACAAAGTACCACAATTCGTTGGAAAATGTTGAACTGAATCGTCAGTTCGATTTGATCTATTTCGATGCATTTGCCTATGATACTCAACCAGAATTGTGGTCGGTTGATATATTTCGTCGAATTGCATCGGCGACCGTAACTAGAGGAGTTTTGGTTACCTATTCGAGTAAAGGAGTAGTGAAACAGGCGTTGAGAGATGCTGGATTCGAGGTGAAGAGATTGGCCGGAGCCTGTGGTAAACATCATATGTTGAGAGCTGTAAAATTATAATGATATGATTAGTAAAAAAGCCGAATTAGAGTATGGAATATGTTCCGAAAATGAGTTGTCTGCTGATGATAGCAAGGTGCTGAATGCAGCCCGACAAGCTCTGAAAAACTCGTATGCTCCATATTCTGACTTTCACGTGGGAGCTGCAGTTATGCTTGATGATGGCGAGATCCTCTCTGGCAGCAATCAGGAAAATGAATCGTTCCCTGCGGGATTGTGTGCTGAACGTGCATTGCTAGGATATGTCGGTGCAAATGGTGGAAATCGTAAAATTGTGGTGATGGCAATATCTGCAGAGAGTGAAGGTGAACGTCGAGATGTGACTCCGTGTGGTATTTGTCGTCAAACTATTGTAGATATGACACGACGTCAAGCTTGTCCAATTAAGTTAGTTCTTGATTCGGCTCAAAATATTATTGTGATAGATAATGCTGCACATCTGTTGCCGTTGTCATTTAATTTTGATAAATAATGGGTTTTAAGGCTGAAGATATTTTATATGAGGATAATCATCTGTTGGTGGTGAATAAACAGTCTGGACAATTGGTGCAAGCTGATTTATCCGGTGATGTTGCACTCGAAGATGATGTTAAAGCATTTATAAAGGTTCGTGATAATAAACCAGGTAATGTTTTTTTGGGTATAGTTCATCGTATTGATCGTCCCGTTAGTGGCGTAATTTTGTTTGCAAAGTCGAAGAAGGCATTGGTGAGAATGAATGAAATGATGAAAAAACGTGCCCTCGAAAAACATTATTGGGCAATCACAGAGAATCGTCCGTCTGAACTCGAAGCATTGCTAGTTCACCAAATTATACGTGATGGTAAAACAAATAAATCTTATATTGTCTCAAAACCGAAATGTGATTCGAAAGAGGCTCGATTGAAATATAAGGTCTTGAATACGAGTGATCGTTATACGTTGCTGGACGTAGAATTGATGACAGGACGACACCATCAGATAAGGTGTCAATTATCGAAAATCGGTTGTCCGATTCGAGGAGATTTAAAGTACGGAGCCAAACGTTCGTTGCCTGATGGATCGATTTCACTGCATTCTCGCAGCCTGACATTTATACATCCGGTGCGTGGAGAACAGTTGACCGTCGTGGCTCCCGTACCAGGAGATGATAATTTGTGGCAGTTTTTTGAAAATAATACAAACTAAAATTTCAAATAAAATTTTGCATAAGAAAAAAATATCGTATCTTTGCAGCCTATTTAACAACTAAAATTTTTTGTAAAATGCCTAAAATGAAAAGTAATAGTGCCGCTAAGAAGCGTTTTGACTTCACCGGTACTGGAAAAATCAAAAGGAAACACGCTTATAAAAGCCACATCCTGACAAAGAAAACTACTAAGCAAAAACGTAACTTGTCTTACACAGCAATGGTTAATCCCGTTGACCAACCTAAGATTAAAGCGCTTTTGGTTAAGTAACAAAAACATCAATGAGTCTGAGACTCTGAGAACAACAATTGTTTAACTCGTGAGAGGCACAGCTCCGAAAGTATCGTGACTGTCCGAAAAGTCCCGATCGCTGACCGCTCCTAAAACTTTAAAATTATGCCAAGATCAGTAAACGCAGTAGCGTCGAGAGCAAGAAGAAAAAAAGTTTTGAAATTGGCCAAAGGTAACTTTGGTTCAAGGTCGAACGTATGGACCGTAGCGAAAAATACCGTTGAAAAAGGTTTGTGCTATGCATACCGCGACCGTAAGGCTAAAAAACGTTCATTCCGCAGCTTGTGGATTCAACGTATCAATGCCGCAGCTCGTGCTAACGGTATGAGCTATTCGGAATTTATGGGTAAAGTTAATGCTAAAGGTATTGCTATGAACCGTAAGGTTTTGGCAGACTTGGCTATGAACCACCCGCAGGCTTTTGCAAAAGTTATCGAAACTGTTAAATAGAACACTGTTTCACAGATGAATTGGAAGCATAACTTCGGTTATGCTTCTTTTTTTTGATGGTATGGGCAAATGATAAACCATTGAGTGGCAGAAATTGTGTTTGTGGCGTAGTCAAGTCCACAAACACACAAGTAAAATAAAAGGGCTGTTCAAATACTATGAACAGCCCTCTGTCTTCTGAAAGAATCAGTCTACCTGAGTCCTGATTACTTTTTGCGGTTATCGTAGTGCTTTTGATAGCGGCTCATAAACTTATCAACGCGTCCTGCGGTATCCACTAACTTCATCTTACCAGTATAGAACGGGTGAGATGTGTTAGAGATTTCCATCTTGTACACGGGATAGGTTTCGCCGTCCACTTCGATAGTTTCACGTGTCTGAACGGCGGACCTGCACAAAAACACATGGTCATTTGACATATCTTTGAATGCCACAATGCGATAATCTTGAGGATGAATTTCCTTTTTCATGTGTGTGTACTATTATTAATTAGTTAATTTTCGGGCACAAAGGTAGATTAAAATTCGGTTTTAGCAAAATTATTTGGCTAAAATATTTTATTTCAAACCAAGTTTTTTAGCAATGTGTTTTGGAAGAGCATCTTTGTGAACGATGATGTTCATTGTTTTGTAGCGAGCAAATGCTTTAGATGCATACCAAATGCCTTTGTATGTACCTGCAGGACCCCAAGAGTTTTTAACCATATAGTATTCGTTACCATCTTGATCTTTAGCGATACCATAGATTTGCATACCGTGGTCGTCTGTAGTTTCCCAATTGTCGTATGCTTTTTGGCGTTCTTCTTGGCTAACCCATTTTTGTGGTTGTGGTTTAGTGTGGAGTTTCTTTTCTGCAGCCGGCAGTTTCAACCAATGTGCCATATCTGAACCGCTGAGTTCTTGAGCTTTTGCTTCATCAGGGAGAACTGCTACGCCACCGCGAGAGAAACCATCTTCACTCACGTCGCTACCCCAAGCAATTGTGAAACCTTCCATAATTGCGTTGTCAAATACTTCCATCAATTCGTCGATTGGGAGGTTGTATGATTGAGCCCAACGCCAGTTGTCTTGAATTTCAAGAACGAATTGTGAGTAGAATGGGTGGTGTGTGTAAGATGTCAATGAAACGTAATCGTCTGCTTTCAGACCTGTTGATTCGTAGAATGACTTCGGAGTGTACTCTTTGCCATTGTATGTGAATTTTTCAGGACGTTTGCCCAGGTAGATGTCATGGATTGATTCGATAGCTTTTTTCCAAAGAGGCATACCGTTTGCGTCAGTTTGGAGGCTACGAGCTTTACCTTTAGCGATAGCTGCAACTACTGCATCACTAACTGCTGAGAGTTCATTGTGGTTACTGAGAGTATCACCATACATTACGCCCGGACGCATTTCTGCTTCAGGAACGAGACCGAATTGTTGCATTCCATAGATTACATCATAGAAAGAACCTCCTTGAGAGAATGATGCATCACCGTGAGTGCGGACTGCTTTATCTGCACGATCGAGATAGGTGTTGTGTACGATGTACATTTCGCTGAAGTCGTATTCACCTTTACCCATACGGATAAGTTCTGATTCGATGAATGCTAGTGCTGAGTAACACCAGCAGGTACCTGCACGATTTTGATTTTTAATGCTTGTAATGGGGTTTTCTTTTACGACAGTAAATTTAAAACCCTCTTCTTGTTTTTGAGCAAAAGAGCTCACAGAGAGCAACGCTGCCGTTGCCAGTAAAACTACTTTTTTCATCTGTTTATTTAGGTTTTTTAATGTTAAAAAAATATTTTTCAGACCATAAAGATATATTTTTATGCTGACAATACCAAATCATAGAAAGTGATATTTTTCGACGATATTGATTATCAGTATAATAAAACTTTGTGTTAATGGTCGGATTTTGTTATTTTTTGAGTCTGTCAGGGATGATTTGCAGGTGGTGCATTTGGTGTCCCATAAACATTTTGTTATCGATGTGTTTGAACCCGAGAGATGTGTATAGTGCTTCAGCTCTTGGATTGTCAAGATCTACGAGTAGCCCGACTTGGTAGTGACCCTGTTCAAAGGCCCTCTGACACATCATGCAGATTAATTTTCGACCTATTCCCATACCTCGAAATTGAGGCAGAATGCCTACTGAATCGAGATAGAATTCTCCAGACTGAGTCTCATCTTCTAACTTCACCCCGTCGCCCAGATGTTGTCTGATTAGAGGGATTGCAACCTCTCTCAGTTGGTGTAACAATGCTCCATCGTAGCCTATGATTGCACCTGCAACCTTACCTTCGACTTCGGCTACAAGTGTATTGCGGAAACTGTATTGAGACTGTTCCAATACGGCTAATTTTTCAAATACCGAATAGGCTGGGTGAGTAGTGTCAAATCCAATTGCCATACAGATGGTTGTAGCTATAATACATTTGTCATCAGCGGTTGCCGGTCGTATATGGATCTTGTCATTTTTCATACTGCGAAATTATAAAAAATGTCTTGTCTGTCCAACAATGAGATAGTTTTTGATGTATCTTTGTACAACGTTTCAGATAGTATAAAATCTCTGTTTTATGGAAAATAAAACCATTAGTCGTCTTTGGTCACGTAACTATATATATGTGTGCATTGCGGCATTTATGATGTCGTTTTCATTTTTTATATTGGTGCCGACACTGCCGATTTATCTGAAAAATGTATTCCATATTGGGCCAACGATGGTGGGGGTAGTGTTGTCTTGCTACGTTATAGCTGTACTGAGTGTGCGTCCATTGGCTGGGTTCATTGCAGATGCATTGCCACGCAAGAGTGTCTATTTCGTTTCATACATAATATTTGTACTCTCATTTTTAGGTTATTTCTCGATAACTTCATCATTGGTAATGTTTATTTTGCTGAGAATCTTCCAAGGTTTTAGTTTCGGAATCTTATCCACGGCAGGCAATACCCTTGTTATTGATGTGATTCCATCGGCACGCAGAGGTGAGGGATTAGGCTACTATGGGGTGACAAATAATCTGGCAATGGCATTCGGACCAATGACGGGGTTGTTTGTAATTGCATCGGGAAATTATACTTGCCTTTTTTTGACATCGCTTGTGACAGGGGTGATTGGTTTATGTTTTGCGATGGCAGTTCGTGCTCCACACAGAGAGTTGCAAAGTCTGAGAACAATAAAATTATCTGTTGACAGATTCTTTTTGAAGGAGGGAATATATGCTTGCATTGCATTTTTCCTGATTGCGATACCTTATGGAATGACAACAAGTTACATCGCAATATATGCAATTGAATCGGGCATAACCAATAATTCGGGATTGTTTTTTACCATAATGGCTGCGGGACTGATAACTTCGCGTCTGAACTCAGGTAAAAAGGTCGATAAGGGATTTATTACAGAAACCATACGACTTGGTATGTGCATTGCTCTTGTCGGTGCATTAGGTGAGATTTTGTTGTCGACGGTTTCAGGTTGGAATATAACGATGGGATATGTACTCTATTTTGTCGCAGCTTTTTTGTTCGGATTTGGGTTTGGAACGCTATTCCCGGCATACAATACACTCTTTATTAATCTTGCACCCAATTCGCGACGTGCTACGGCCAATGCCACCTATTTGACGGGTTGGGATGTGGGCATCGGTGCTGGGATGTTTCTGGGCGGATATATCTCCGAGTATGGCTATCTGTATTGTTATATGTTCGGAGCATTTCTCATAGTAATTTCATTGATATTTTTTGTTAATAAAGTGACTCCTCATTTCCAAAAACATAGATTAAGATAGGCCTTTGATACGATGCAATTTTCTGCCGAAAGATTGATTCGACTCGGGTTTGGGGGGGGACTACGGCTCATAGCTCTCAGAAACTATAATAGTAGAAGATCGCAATATCCGATTTGGTTGATTTTGTGGTGAATTTTAATCTAAATTGTTTATCGTTGTAGGTAAATGTCGTGAATGTCATTATCTTTGTCTTGGAATTTAACGTGATTATGAAGAGGTTTATATTTACAATATTTCTTTTATTTGGTATCTCGTCGGTCAATGCTCAAACTGTTGGCGTAGTATTGAGTGGCGGGGGAGCCAAAGGATTGTATCATATTGGGATACTGAAGGCTCTCGAAGAGAATAATATTCCGATTGACTATGTTGCCGGAACCTCTATGGGATCAATCGTTGCCGGTCTGTATGCAATAGGATATACCCCCCAACAGATGAATGATCTGTTTGTGTCTGATATGGTGAAAATATGGATGTCAGGAAAAATCGAGCCTAAGTATTCATTTTTTTACAAGCAGCAGAATCCAGCACCGACGATGTTGTCAATTAACATTGATAAAAACAAACGAGGTGTTCAAGCACTTCCAGGTAATATCATTCCTTCTCACGCAATAGATGTGACATTCAACGAAATGTTTGCCGGAGCAACAGCTCTCTCTAAAGGTAATTTTGATAATTTGTTTGTGCCATTCAGGTGTGTAGCCGCAGATGTCTATAATCGACGAGAATTGGTATTCAAAGAGGGCGATTTGGGTGCATCAATACGAATGTCAATGTCTATACCGATTGTGTTCAAACCATTGAAGATTGACTCGACACTGATTTACGATGGCGGAATCTATAATAATTTCCCGTGGGAGGCAATGGATAAAGATTTCAAACCAGATGTGATAATTGGCGGAAAATGTGTCTCGGGATTGGTTAATCCAGATGAAAATGATCTGGCAGGCCAGATCGAAATGTTGACAATGATGCATACAAATTATGAGCTGCCTGAGGATCGTGGGATTATGATTGAACGCATATTCAAAGAGTATGGAATACTTGATTTTGATAAGGCTCAGGAGATTATAGACCGAGGTTATGAAGATGCAATGGCGGCAATGCCCCGTATTAAAGAGAAGATTAAACGTCGAGTGTCGGCCGATTCTTTAGCGATGAGAAGATTACATTTCCGTTCGCAAGTTCCAGAATTGGTGTATGATAAATTAGACATAGAGGGGCTGAATCAGGTGCAGCTCAATTATGTGAATAAATTATTGAAGATAAACCCGGGTAAGAATAAAACTTTTACATTCGATCAGTTTAAAAATTCATATTTCAAATTATTGTCAGAGGGAGATATTTCAGGAGATTTTCCCTATTCAACATATAATGATTCGGCAGGAGTATTTTCTTTGAAGATGAAAATGTCTGCTAAGCCAAGCCTTAAGGTAATGCTTGGAGGAAATATATCTTCGGGTGCATTGAATGAACTTTTCTTCGGCACAGAGTATAAACGAATCGGACGTACTCTGAAAAGTTATTATCTCGACGGATTCATTGGCAATTATTACATATCGGGTCGAACCGGATTCAGAACAGACTTTATTGCTGGGACTCCGTTCTATTCTGATTTTTCGTTCACGTTCAATAGGTTTAATTATCTGAGTGGTTCGAATGATGTCTATTCAGTTAACACTTCTCCCTATTCCCGAATGATGGAACACTTTTTTTCGGCGTCAATAGGATGTCCGATTGGACGCAAATCGGTGGCATCATTCCACATAAATCTCGGACGTAACAGATACAGATATTATCAACAAGATGAAGCTACGGGGGCATTATCACAGCAGAGTTACATCAGTCGCTTTGAGTATGCTGAACTGAGAACTCACATTGAACATAATACTCTTAACTTTAAGATGTATCCTACGCGTGGAGCTCGTCAGGTCTTCTCTGGAGTGTATGTTATGGGTAACGAATTGACCACGTTTGCAGAAAAGCACTATTGGGTTGGAGGTAAGGTGATGCGAGAAGATTACATAAACGTGTCGAAATGGTTTAAACTCGGTTGGTTAGCAGACCTTGTGCTAACGACACACCCCTCAATGGATAATCAATATTTGACAAACTATACCCAGCCGGCATTTACACCTACGCCACATTCTCGAACATTGTTTCTGCCCGAGTATCGAAGTGACTCGTATATCGGACTCGGAATAATGCCGATAATATGTTTCACACCAAATTTTTATCTCAGAAGCGATTTGAATATGTTTATGCCGGAGAGTTTTTTGAAGATATTTAACGTGGATAACAAGGCTCGATATATGCTGTCATCGACACTTGTATTTCAGTCTATAATCGGGCCAGCAAGTCTGACTGTGGCAAACTATGATGGTGGTCGGGGCCGTTGGTTCGTAGTCTTTAATCTGGGCCGATTGTTGTTTAATAAGACAGGTTTGTCGTATTAGAAAAAATTGTGGAATTATGGCAATGAAATATAGCGAAGGACAAATATCAACTGAGAGTCAGATTCGATTGAAAATGATGAGTCGTGGCGAGTCAGAACTTACCAATGCTGAGTTGCTGGCATTGGTTATGGGTGTGGAGAGTCGAGATTTTTCGCCTATTGCCGTGTCGAGGGAGATTGTTCGGAGCATTGATGATAATCTGCTTGAACTTGCAAAAATTGATTTCAATAAGATGCGGTTGTGTGGGTCGATGGGAGCAATTAGAGCTGCTGCTATTAAGGCTGCGTTGGAATTGGGACGACGTTACAGAACGATGCAACCGGAACATCAGAGTTTTATTGGCTCGATGTTGGACGTTGAAGATATATTTGTGCCGTTGTTGGCAGATTTACCGTATGAGGAGTTCTGGGTCTTATACCTTACGTCAGCAAATAAAGTGTTGTATAAATCGAAGATAAGTCAGGGAAGTGTGAGTGCTACAACCGTAGATAACCGATTGATCCTGAAACGTGCCATAGAGAGATTGGCTTCGGGAATCATATTGGTACACAATCACCCGTCGGGCAATTCCGAGCCTTCGTCGAGTGATCGTGAACTGACATTTCGATTGAAAGAGGCTGCCGGATTGTTTGATATAACATTGGTCGACCACGTCATAATTTCGTGTAACGGTAGTTTTAGTTTTCGAAATGGAGGATTGCTTTAAAGTGGTTTGGAATTTGTATTGAATAAAAAGAATTTTTTATAAATCTTTTTTTCGATATGAAGTACAATCTGCTTTATTTGATGGATCCTTTGTGTGCGTGGTGTCACACATTTTCACCCAAAGTTGAACGATTGATGGCTGAGTCTCCATACGATTTAGAACTGGAGATTCTGCCGTGGGGAATGTTCCCTTCGCCAAGAATCGTAGATGAAAATTTTGGGCAGTGGCTCGAACGTGAAGTGCGTAAAATTCAGGAACAGAGTGATGTAATTTTCGGAGACAGTTACTATGAATTGTTAAAAACAGGTCATCTTGTGTTGGATAGTTCAATTCCTTCGCGAGCTATACTTTCGGTGCAGTATCTTTGGCCACAACGTACTCTGGAATTTGTGTGTGAAATCGAACGTGCATTTTTTATTCGAGGAGAGAATCCTAATGACGAAACATTCTATTTGAATATTGTTTCTTATCTGGGATTACCCAAACAGATTTTTCTTGACGATTTCCAATCTGAACGTGTGGTCGAAACACAGACCGAGTCGTTTAAACAATCAAAACTGATATCAAAAGATTTCCCTACGTTGTTTTTCCGCAATAGTGAGCGATTGGTTGCTCTTGGAGATAAATTTTCAAATTTTGATAAATTGAGGTCTGAGTGTGAAAAGCAAATCCGGTTGACAGAGTGATATAAATTTGGAATGAAAAAATTATTGGGTATAAAGTGCTAAATTTTCGGAAATTGTTTTACTTTTGTGATAAAGTAATACTATTGTTTCTGAAATGAAAATTGTAATTTCTGGTGTAGGAGAGGTCGGTAGTCATCTCGCGAAAATGTTGAGTAATGAGTATCACGATATTACAGTTATTGATGATGATGCAAAACGACTCGAAAATATAGCTTCCATAGCAGACGTAATCTGTGTGGAAGGGGATTCGACTACGTTTGAGGTGTTGAATCAGGCTTCTGTTTCAAAATCAGACCTTTTTATCGCAGTACAGCCAGAAGAAAATTCAAATATATTGTCAGCAATGCTGGCAAAACAGCTTGGTGCAAAAAAGTCCATTGCCCGTATTGATAACAATGAATATCTCGAACCGAATAACAAAGAGATATTTATCAATATGGGGATTGACTTTTTGTTTTATCCTGAGAAGGTCGCAGCCCGAGAAATCGTCAATCTTTTGGGGCATACTAATACGACCGAATATGTCGATTTCTCCGGTGGAAAATTGGTTATGGTAGTCGTAAAACTCGAAGAGTCATCGCCATTGATTGGACACACTTTGGCTGAGGTTACACCCAACCGCGAGAAACTGAACTATCGCACCGTCGCAATTTCACGAAATGGATTTACCATTATCCCCTCTGAGGAGGACAAGTTGCAAAGTGGAGATAATGTATACGTGATTGTTAAGAGAGAGTATCAACGTGAGGTTATGGAATTCTCTGGTCAGTCGAATATCAATGTCAAGAATATTATGATTCTTGGCGGTAGCCTGATCGGAGTGCGCGTGGCAAAGGAGTTACAAGATGATTACAATGTGAAGCTTGTTGATTACTCGGCAGATAAGGCGTACAAACTTGCAGAATTTCTAGAACGAACACTCATTATTCACGAAGACGGTCGTAATACTGATGCAATGATCGAAGAGGGTATCGGTAATATGGATGCATTTGTGGCAGTAACAGGTCGTGCCGAAACAAATATTTTGGCTGCGATGTTGGCTAAACGATTGGGCGTGAAGAAGGTTATTGCAGAGATTGAAAATTTGAATTATATCAATCTGGCTGAGAGTATTGGTATTGATACGATTGTAAATAAGAAACTGATTACGGCCAGCAACATATTCAGATTTACAATGAGTACAGACGTTCAGGCTATAAAATGTTTAACCGGTTGTGATGCTGAGGTTTTGGAGTTTATTGCCAAACCTAATTCTCCGTCAACAAAAACCTGTATTCGTAACCTCGGATTTCCTCAAGGAGCAATAATTGGTGGTGTCGTGCGTGGAGATCAACCATTTATCGGCAGAGGCGATTTTGAAATTAAACCTTATGACCGTGTTGTGGTGTTTGCACTGCCGTCGGCTATAAGTAAAATCGGTAAATATTTTAATTAGAATAATATGGCACTGATTCCGACTGTGTTAGAGAAACTCTTCAGGCAGCGACAGAAAGAGATATATCATTTCTGTAGTAATCCTGCCGAGGTTCAGCGACGCGAATTGTTGGACCTTATTGAGTATGCAGCTGATACAGAATTCGGAAAAACATACGACTTTAAGGGAATTGATTCTATTGAAAAGTTCCAACGACGAGTTCCGGTCTGTGACTATGATTCGTTCTATGGTTATTTTGACCGAGCAAGACAGGGCGAGAAAAATGTCATTTGGCCTACTCCGATACGTTGGTTTGCAAAGTCTTCGGGAACAACTTCCAATAAAAGTAAGTTTATACCTGTGAGTCGTGAGTCGCTTAGGGATTCACATCTCAGAGGACCACGTGATTTGTTGGGAATGTTTGCGACAATGTACCCTGAAACCAAAGTCTTTAACGGAAAGTTTATGACCTTGGGAGGTAGTCATCGAATAGAACGTGTAAACGATATGGCGAGTTCGGGTGATTTGTCAGCGATAATGATAGATAATACTCCGTGGTGGGCCTCTATGAGTCGGCTGCCTAAGGTTGATACGGCACTGATTCCGGATTTCGAACATAAGATTGAACGTATCTGCCGTGAAACTATATCGAAGAACGTGACATCAATAGCAGGAGCTCCCTCTTGGAATTTGGTGTTGTTGCAGAGAATTCTTGAGTATACGGGCAAGAACAACATATTGGAAGTGTGGCCAAATATGGAATTGTTTATGCACGGTGGTATGGGCTTTGAACCTTATAGAAGTCAGTTTGAGGTACTCATTCCGACGGACAATATGAAATATGTCGAGTCATATAATGCATCAGAGGGTTTCTTTGCAATTCAAAATGAGCCGACACGTCGGGATATGTTATTGATGTTGGATTACGGAATATTCTACGAGTTCTTGCCGACCGATTCGTTGAACGACTATTCGAAGGCAGTCTCTGCTGCAGATGTAAAATTGGGTGTGAATTATGCCGTGATAATAACAACGAGTGCGGGATTGTGGCGATATATGATAGGTGATACGGTAGAGTTTACCTCACTCAGTCCACACAAAATTAAGATAACAGGACGTACAAAACACTTTATAAATGCCTTTGGCGAGGAGATAATCATTGATAATGCCGAGCAGGCCCTGAGTGCTGCGTGTAGCGGAACTGGTGCTGTAATCGCAGAGTATACGGCTGCTCCGATTTATATGAACGAGGGAGGGAAAGGTTGTCACGAGTGGTTGATTGAGTTTACACATAAACCAGATGATGTAGATAAATTCGTTGATATTTTGGATCTTAAACTACAAGAACTTAATTCTGATTATGAGGCTAAACGATTCAATTCGACAACGTTGAACAGACCACAGTTGACCGAGTTGCCATCAGGGACGTTTTACCGATGGATGGAATGTCGAGGAAAATTGGGTGGTCAGAATAAAGTGCCACGATTGGCCAATACGAGAGAGTATGTCGACCAATTAAAAAATTGTTAAAGTAAAAACTTATTACTATGCATATCGCAATTGCAGGAAACATCGGCTCGGGAAAGACATCGTTGACTGAAATTATTGCTCAGCGACTCGGATTCAAACCCTATTTCGAAGATGACAAGAATCCATATCTGGTAGATTTCTACGAAGATATGACAAACTGGTCGTTTAATCTTCAGATATATTTTTTGTCGAAGCGACTGCGTAGTGTTAAGGCTATCCGTGCCGAAAAGGTAAATGTTGTGCAGGACCGAACAATATATGAAGATGCATATATTTTTGCTCATAATCTGCATCAGATGGGATTGATGACTACTCGTGATTATTCGACCTATATGGATATTTTCGAGTTGGCAGTTGAGGAGTTACCGCAACCAGATTTGCTGATATACCTGAAGGGTAGTGTGCCGACTCTGATCAGCCAGATTCAACGTCGTGGTCGAGCATATGAGATGTCGATAAGTGAAGATTATCTGAGTCGACTGAATTTGCTTTACGAAAATTGGATTAAAAACGTGTACAAGGGCAAACTCCTGGTGATTGATGTTGATAAGGAGGATTTTGTTCTGGTGCCTGAAAATCTGAATCGGATTATCTCTCAGGTAGAATCCTTTATGTAATCTAGATTATTATACGGGTATATTTTTGACAGAAATAGACGCGAGATTCATTAAGCAGTTTTATTCTGTCAATCAATTCTGCAACTTGCTCTTCGTTTAGTTCGGGAGAGTCAAGCCTTTTTTGTATTTCGGTAATCATCTCTTCGATGATTTTTGATTTATAGATATTGATTACACGCGGAACTAGATCACCAAGTCTCAGACGATCTGGACAAACTGGCATATCATATTCCTCCCACAACTTACTTGGACGCAGTTTCTCGTCCTGCATTACTATGTCACTCACGGTTTGGGCAACGGCTATATCCTCACTACTATTAAAAATGTGAATCGGAAATTTCCATTGGCTTTGTTCGAGTGTTACCATCGGATCGTTATCTGGATCAGTCTCTTGGGCTTGACCGATAGCCTCATTCCAGGCGTTTTTGTATATTTCAAATATCGTATTCAGAGTCTTATTATGCAACGTAATATTGTCGTATTCAATCTCTGAGATTATATACTCGGCAACATTACGGCGTTCGACCTCATTGTTTTCAAGAGTGATGTGGAAAAATTCGTGCCCCTGCAACAACAGATAACCGATAAATTCGCGTTCAAATTGCTCAATACGCAGATCTTCTGTTGTTGTCGGTTGTGATGGTTGACTCGAAACCTGATGTTTCTTTTGTTGGATTTTTCTGAGATTATCAATCTCTCTGAGCTCTTGTTCAGAGTATATGCGTCGTGTAATTTGACGGTTGATTTCAGACTCAAGAGTTGTCGAGTTTATGTCAAGCATCGAAGCACACTGCTTTGTATATACTGAACGGGTGATTACGTCAGGAATAACTGCGATTGATTCGACAATATCCTTAATGGCCGAAGCTCTCAGCATAGGGTCGTAGCCGGCCTCACCGAGCAGAATGTTGGTTTTGAAGGTGATAAAATCTTCTGTATTGTTCTTTAGATACTCTTCAAGTTCTAATGCTGAGTGTTGTCGTGCAAATGAATCAGGATCCTCACCCTCAGGCAATGGGACACAACGCACATTGAGTCCGGCTTCGAGAATCATATTAATTCCACGTAACGATGCTTTGATTCCGGCCGAATCACCATCATAGATTACTGTGACGTTTTTTGTGAATCGCGAAATCAGTGCAATTTGTTCTTTTGTGAGAGATGTGCCCGAAGACGCTACGACATTCTCAATGCCCGATGAGTGCATTGACATAACATCTGTATATCCTTCGACCAGTATACAATTGTCTCTCTTTGAGATTGCGTTTCTTGCGAAATAAATACCATAAAGAGTGTCGCTTTTATGATATATTTCTGATTCGGGAGAGTTTAGATATTTGGCTGTTTTTTTCTCAGAAGACATTATTCTTCCACCGAATCCGATAACGTTGCCGCTGACTGAGTGTATGGGGAAGATAATTCGATCAGAGAATCTGTCATACAACGAACCATCTTCACGTTGTATAGTCAGTCCCGTAGCTGTCAGATACTCTAGTTTGTAACCTGCGTCTAGTGCAGTTCTGGTAAATGTATCTTTGCCGCTAGGACAATATCCAAGACCAAATTTTTCAATAGCGGAATCGCTGATTCCACGTTGACGAAGGTATCCGAGCCCGATGCTTTGTCCCTGAGAAGTCTGAGTGAGAGTCTTTTTAAAGTACTCTGCTGCAAATGAATTCACCGCAAGCATACTTTGTCGTTTGTCCTGAATTTGTCGTTGTTCGGGAGTCATTTCCTGTTCTTCGACGTCGATTCCATATTTTCTGCCGACATATTTCAGAGCATCGACAAATCCCATATGTTCGTGTTCCATAACGAACGTAACGGCATTGCCTGCCTTACCGCAACCAAAACATTTGAACACACCCTTTGACGGAGAGACTACAAACGACGGAGTCTTTTCGTTATGAAAAGGGCAACAAGCGATGTAGTTTACTCCGCGTTTTTTCAGAGTGATGAAATCGCTTACAATGTCAACAATATTTACCGCAGCAAATATTTTATCTTTTACGGCCGGATCAATCATAGTCGCAAAGATAACGAAATTCCAAAAGATAAAAAATAAAGAGCTAAAATTTACCTTCTATCTATCTTCAACCGATGTCAGAATTTTTAGTGCAGAGATTGTTACTACTGCGATTATGATAAGGGATAATATTATCAAATTTTCAACAGGAATCTGTATCAGTTCTGGTTCAAGAGCAACGTATGCATTATATGCTTTCAGTAATGTGTTATAGATGATTTTAGAGCCATCAAACATAAAGAATACCACACAACAAGCAGCACCTCCGATAAAACTGATTATATATGCAATAACGGCGAAATCCTGACGTTTGATTTTGCTAACAACTTTATGAGAGAAATCTATGTTCTCAATTTCGTGACGATTTTCTTTCATAAATTTGGAGATTAGCATATCATCTTTAGAATTGAAATTATCAATGTTATTCATAGCCGTTTTGTTTTAGAAATTCTGATAATTTGGATCTGCCACGAGAAAGGTGTGATTTAATGGTCCCAACAGGCATTCCTGTTATTTTGCTTATATCGTTTATAGATATATCTTCCATATAGAACAATGTTACGCAGGTACGTTCCTGATCGGATAGAATGTCTAATGCCGAGTAGAGGTCTGTTGTTAAATTTGTTTGATTTGTAATCGTAGTTTGTAATTCTTTGACTGAATCTATTTGTTGTTCAGAGTCGCGGTGTGATCGCCACCAATCGCATAACGTGTTATAGGCAATGCTGTGTAACCACGTAGAGAAACTTGCTCTTCGATTGAATGTTTTTAGATACATATATGCTTTTAAAAAAGTTTCCTGTGCCAAATCATCGCTGAGCATTTTGTCTCCTCTTGTATGGTTAAGAAAGAACCTCCGGAGGTCCGATTGATACTTTTGTACAAGTTTATCGAACGCCCGGGTGTTCTTTAGTAAAAGAACTTGAGTAATCAGTGACAGATCGTCAAGTTTAGATAGTTTATTCAATGCTTATTCCGCTTTAGGAGTTGACTCAGAAATTTCTTTTTCTTTTTTCTCAATTTTCCCAATTATAAGTTGTCCGATTCCGATGAAAGTTGCAACTCCTCCGACTGCGACTCCGACTAAAAATGTCTCTGTAATTAATCCGACGCATAAACCCAAACCGATGCCTAAGAATATATTTTTGATGCCACGTTTAGTTGGTGAAGTTTGTTGCTCAAGCAATTGTGTCGGAACCTCTTTATTGGCAATAATAATATCTTTTATCATCTTATTTTTCTTGCTTTTGTTATTCCATATTAAGATGATAATAATTATTATTAATGCGACGGGAAGTATAAAGAACAGTAATAGTGCCGTAAAAATATTGGACAGCATATCTTTTGCAATTCCAACAGGCCCACCAATTAAAGCGTCAAAATCAATGTCTTGTCCCTCTAAATCTTTCATTAGAGAATCAATAGTGTTCTCACCAGACTTCATTTCTCGTGTAATGATAGTTTTCTTGCCATCATTGTCCGTCTTCGTTATTTTATAGGTTGTTTTAAAATCTGATATAACTTTGACGTTGTTTGTTGTGGTGTCACTCTTTGCAGAGGTGATAACCGGACTCATAAGAAGAGTCGAAAGCATTGCGAGTAAAAATAATTTTTTCATAATACTGAGTTTTGATTTGTTTACTCATTAGACGTATTAAAATGGCAGTTTGGTTGCAAAACTGATAAAAAAATGTGAAAAAATAAAATATCGTCGTATATTTGCAGTTAGTAAATTAGTTGTGTTGTATAGGTATGGCAAGAATAATGGCATTAGACTATGGCAAAAAACGTACGGGAGTAGCAGTAACTGATCCTCTGAAGATTGTTGCCGCTTCGGCTCAAACTGTTGCTACGGCTGAATTGCTTGATTTTTTAGCAGGCTATTTTACTGCTAACGAAGTCGAAAAAGTCGTGGTCGGAATGCCTCGT